>JAAURU010000037.1 GCA_012032075.1 Flavobacterium sp. | reverse complement strand
GGATTATTTTAGTAATTTTAACATTACTTTTTAATGCCACGATTGTGGCATTTCTTATTTTAGCAAAAACCAATTTAAAAAGATATTTAAAATGCCATTAGTAACACCATTATCACCAGATCACGATAAAGACACTCAAGAATTAGCTAAATTTTTTAATGAAACTTTAGGCTTTTGTCCTAATTCGGTTTTAACCATGCAACATAGACCCGCAATTTCAAAAGCTTTTATAAATTTAAATAAAGCTGTTATGGAAAATCAAGGTAGTGTAACTTCTTCCTTAAAAAGAATGATAGCTTGGGTAAGCAGTAATGCAACTGGTTGTCGTTATTGCCAAGCACATGCCATAAGAGCGGCTGAGCGTTATGGAGCTGAACAAGAACAACTAGATAATATTTGGGAATACAAAACACATCCTGCATTTTCTGATGCTGAACGTGCTGCTTTGGATTTTTCATTAGCTGCTTCTCTAGTTCCAAATGCTGTTGATGAAAAAATTAAATCTGAATTATACAAATATTGGAACGAAGGAGAAATAGTAGAAATGTTAGGTGTTATTTCATTATTTGGTTACTTAAACAGGTGGAATGACTCAATGGGAACAACTTTAGAAGAAGGTGCAATAGAAAGTGGCAATCAATATTTAGGAAAAACTGGCTGGGAAATTGGAAAACATAAATAATATAACCTACTAATAGAATATTTCTCATTAATAGTATTTAAAAATTAGATTTATAAGACAAAAAACTCTTTTGAAATAGTATCAAAAGAGTTTTTTGTCTTATAAAATTTTAGATATTATTCTTTATCTAGTTCAGCGATTTTAGCATCAACTTCAATTTCTGTACCTTCAAAAAACTTTTCTACAGAAATTTCTTCTCCATCAATAATTTTAATCATTTTAACTACTGCTTTTACAGTACCATCATCATTCTTTGTTTTTTCAATTTTCACATCTTTTATTACTTCAGTATGAGAATGATTTGGGTCGCTATGGTCATGACCATCATGATTTGCACTATGCACTGCTTCTCCACCTTGCAAAACTTTACAATTTGGGTTTACACAACCTTTTGCAACACATTCAGCTTCTGACGTAGAATGACATTCTACCATTATTCCATGTTTGTGACAACAAGACCCCATTTCAATACCTGAAGTTGCAGAATGACCTCCTAAAATAGGAGCAATTACTAAACCAATTAAACAGGTTAATTTGATTAAGATATTCATTGAAGGCCCAGAAGTATCTTTAAATGGATCACCCACAGTATCACCAGTTACTGCCGCTTTGTGAGCATCCGAACCTTTATATGTCATTTCACCATTAATTTCAACACCAGCCTCAAAAGATTTTTTAGCATTATCCCAAGCTCCACCAGCATTGTTTTGGAACACGGCCCAAAGTACTCCTGAAACAGTAACTCCAGCCATATAACCACCTAACATTTCTGCTATTAATTGGTTATTATCTGCATAAACTAGTTTTCCTAAAAGTACAATTGCAATTGGAAAACCAATTGTTAAAATTCCTGGCAACATCATTTCACGTAAAGCAGCTTTAGTTGAAATTTCAACACATTTACCATATTCTGGTTTGCCAGTACCTTCCATAATTCCTGGAATTTCTTTAAATTGACGACGTACTTCATAAACCATATCCATTGCTGCTTTTCCAACCGAGTTCATTGCTAAAGCCGAGAAAACTACTGGAATCATTCCTCCAACAAATAACATGGCTAAAACTGGAGCTTTGAAAATATTAATTCCATCAATTCCAGTAAACGTTACATAAGCTGCAAATAAAGCTAATGAAGTTAATGCAGCCGAAGCAATAGCAAAACCTTTTCCAGTTGCAGCAGTTGTATTACCAACTGAATCTAAAATATCTGTGCGTGTACGAACTTCTTTCGGCAATTCACTCATTTCAGCAATTCCACCAGCATTATCAGCTATAGGCCCGAAAGCATCGATTGCTAATTGCATAGCTGTAGTTGCCATCATTGCAGAAGCAGCTAGAGCTACCCCATAAAATCCTGCAAAAGCATAAGAAGCCCAAATTGCAGCTGCAAATAATAAAACTGTTGGAAAAGTTGAAATCATACCTGTTGCTAAACCTGCAATAACATTTGTTCCTGCACCAGTAGAAGATTTTTGCACGATTGCCAATACTGGTTTTGTACCTAACCCTGTATAATATTCTGTAACTGAAGAAATAACTCCACCTACAACTAAACCAACAATTGTAGCATAGAATACTCGCATTGAAGAAATTTCTTTTGCTCCTTCACCATAGAAATCCATTGTCATAACTTCTGGCAACATATATTTTACCAAGAAGAAACATGAGATTAAAGTTAATCCTATTGAAACCCAGTTCCCTATATTTAAAGCACCTTGCACTTGCTTTTCTTTAGCATCATCAGAAGTAATTTTTACTAACATTGTTCCAATGATAGAGAATAAAATTCCAAAACCTGCAATTGCCATAGGCAATAAAATAGGCCCTATTCCACCAAAAGCATCTTGAATACTTCCTCCCATATCTTTAATAACATAGTTACCAAGAACCATAGCAGCTAAAACTGTTGCAACATAAGAACCAAATAAATCGGCTCCCATTCCTGCAACGTCCCCCACATTGTCTCCTACGTTATCAGCAATTGTTGCGGGATTTCGAGGATCATCTTCTGGTATCCCTGCTTCTACTTTACCAACTAAATCAGCACCTACATCGGCAGCTTTTGTGTAAATTCCTCCACCTACACGAGCAAACAATGCAATAGATTCAGCACCTAATGAAAAACCAGCAAGTGTTTCAAGAACAATTGTCATATCTTCTGTTGAAGTCCAACTTCCTTTCATAAATACTTGGTAAAGAATTATAAAAAAAGCTGTTAATCCTAAAACTGCTAATCCAGCAACACCAAGACCCATAACTGTTCCTCCACCAAAAGAAACTTTTAAAGCTTGTGGTAAACTTGTACGAGCTGCTTGAGTTGTTCTAACATTAGTTTTTGTTGCAATTTTCATACCCATATTACCCGCTAATGCTGAGAATATAGCTCCAAAAATAAATGCTACTACAATTAAGATGTGTGTAGTAGGTACAACAAATGATATGGCAGCTAATGCAATACTAGCTCCAATTACAAAGAAAGTTAACAATCTGTATTCTGCTTTCAAGAAAGCTAATGCTCCCTCATATATATAATCGGAGATTTCTTTCATTTTTCCATCTCCTGCATCTTGCTTTAAAACCCACGCTCTTTTATAAAACATAAAAGCTAAACCTAATACTGCCATAATTACTGGCACATAAATCATTATTGAATCCATAAAGTTTTTTTGGTTGTTTTAGTTATACTTAAATTATTCGTTGTGAACAAAAATAAACAAAAAAAGGCAATATTACTAATGAATATTGCCTTTTTTACATTTATTATGCTAATTTATTTAATACTAAATAATCCTTCTGGTTTATTAGGTATTTCATTGAATCTATTGGTACATTTTACCAAAATTTCTTTAGCTTCATTTACGTCTCCCCAACCTTCAACATCTACTTTTTTATTTTCTAAGTCTTTATAAACTTGAAAAAAGTGTTCGATTTCTTTAATTAAATGCGGATTTACATCTTTTAAATCATTTAATTTATTCCAAATAGGATCTGAAACGGGTACACATATTACTTTTTCATCTGGACCTTTGTCGTCTGCCATGTGGAAAACACCTATTGGTTTCACTTCCATTACACAACCAGGAAAAGTAGGTTCGTTTACCAAAACTAAAACGTCTAAAGGATCTCCGTCTAAAGCTAAAGTTTCTGGAATAAACCCATAATCTGCTGGATACATCATTGATGAGAATAACATTCTATCGTAACGTATTTTTTTTAATTCAAAATCGTATTCGTATTTGTTTCTACTTCCTTTAGGAATTTCTATCAATACATCAAATGTAGTAACTTTATCTGCTGTCATTTTTTTATATTTTAAAGCGGGTGCAAAGGTAGAAAAAAGTTAGAAGTTAGAAGTAGAAGCTGTGAGTTTTTTAATAAATTACACATCTATTACGTTTTCGTAAGTAATGATGCCATAAAAAATAGGTTGCCATGGAACGATAAGGCTGCCATTTTTGTGCATAATTTTCCATTTCTTCTCTAGTATGAATATCCAAAAGTTCTTTCATAGTATTCACTACTGCAATATCACCTAATGGAATAATGTCTTCTTTTTGAAGGGAAAACATTAAATAAATATCTATTGTCCAATTGCCAATACCTTTTATTTTGATAAGTTCTTCTCTAACTTTTTCTGCTGGTTTTAACGCTAGGCTATCTAGATCAATTGATTTCTCTAAAATTGCCTCAGCGAGACATTTTATATATTTTATTTTTTGACGACTTACTCCACAAGTTCTGAAATCTTCATCTGAAAATTGAAGTACGTTTTGTGGAATGAAATCCTTTATTTGCAATTTAAGTTTGTTATAAGTAGCTTTTGCAGAATCTATTGAAACTTGTTGTTCTAAAATTAACAATACTAAGGTTTCGAATCCTTGAGGTCGAAAAGGAATTGTAGGAATTCCATAAGTATCTTTTATGGTTTTAAAAATTTTATCTTTTTTTGTAAGAAAATCGATTGCTTGTTTCATACTTTATTTTCAATAGCCCAGATAATAATGGAAAGCTTTTTAGTAAGAATGTTATTTTTGTAGTCGTAAAAAAGCGACTAAAGGAAGCTCTTTTTATGGCTTTCAAAAAAAACATTGTTTGCAAAAACTTGAAATGGATAGCTGGAATAGCTCCTAAAAATAAAATCCGAAGGAAACTCTTATTGCAAATTTTCGAGCGTCTGGTATTTCAAAATAGTTCCCTCTCCATGCTGCATCAACTCTTAAAATTTTAAAGATATTGCCTATACCAGCACTATATTCCCAATATATTTTTTCTGGTGCTCTATATACTAATCCAGAAGCATTTATTAGTTTATTTTCATTTGAAACAGTTCCATAAACCGTTTTAATGCCTACAACTTCCCTCCAATTTAACTTTCTTAGAAGTGGAATTCTTGAAAATAATCTACCATTAAATGATGTTCAAAATGAAGTGATACATACTCATCTGCAACAAACTCATACCAATTTAAAAGATTATAAGTATTTCAATATTAAAAAAGATTGGTTCCCAGGAACAATTCCCATTAAACCAAGAGGAACTTGTCCAAATATTTTACCCGTTTCAAAAGTTGTAAATAATCTACCAAATCCACCAATATTTACTGGTAGTCTATAATAAAATTGCAATTTTTGATAATTAAAATCACTATTAAAAACACCTTTTAATCCTCGACTATAGCTTAAAAACAAACGTGAGTAATTAGTATCAACATCTAAACGCTCAACTCCAAAGCCAATTGTTTTTCTTCCAGGAGTATATTCTGTCACTAGGTTAAGTTCTGACTGAATTATATTATTTTTTGTGGTTGTATATGTATTATCTGTAAAATAATCTAGATTAAATGTTGAAGATGCTGAGATTAAGGTTCTATATGAAAAATTTGAGGCTATTTTAAAGTTTTTTATGGGTTCCATTTCTAATCCAAACACTGATAAATTAATATCAGTAAGTTTATCATTAACACCACCAGCAAAAAAAGAAGATGAAGCAAAACTTCTACCCAAAATATCATTTGAAGTGGTTAAACTAACTCCCATTTGCTCAACATCTTGTCGATTTCCTGCTGAAAGAATTAATCGGTTATTTTTATTGACTAACCATTTTCCAGAAATACCATATTTGAATTTATTATCTTTAAAACCATAAGCTGTATAGGCTTGAATTCTCCATGGATCATTTGTTCCAAAATAAGTTCTTCCTCCTACCCTTATTCGTAGTCCTTCTACATCATTATAACCAAATGTTGAAAACAATGAACCAATATCGAGATTCCCTACTTGTATATATCCACTTCCAAGTATGGTTACTAAATCATACACTCGTTTAAATTTTGGCACTGTCATTAAGGTATCTAAAAGCTTATAGATACCTGATTCATTTTCATTTAAAGTTTCAAACCTATTTTCTTCCCAAAATTCATCGGGTTTATTAAAGGCTTCTTTGTCGTAATAATTAACTTCTTCTTTATAAAAACTGTTGTCTTTTACAATATTAAACTTATGATTTTTAAATAAAGTTGTACGCTTTCCATAAACACCTTTTGAATCTTCTTTTTTAGAGATACTAAAATCAGACATCATATGATCTCTTTTTAAAAGAAAAACGGAATCATTTAATACATCAAATTCCTGTTCGATATAAATTTCCTTAACCCAGTTAATATTTGCGCTTTTACTAGCTTCAAGGTTTATTTTTTTAATTGCCCAAGTTGAATCGTTTACCCAAAAATCTCCTTTAAAGGTTAATTCATTTTTCCTGCGAGGATAATAAATGATATTATAACACCATTTATTGTCAATATACATACTATCTGAAAGTACATAATTATATACATTAATACCTGTTTTTGACAAAGGGCTAACAAAATCTTTATCGAAAAATTTTAAATAATTATCATAAATATCATAATCTGCGTATAAATCTTTAATAAATACAGTTACTCCATTACTAGATCCTAATCCTGAATTTTTATTAGCTTTTAAAACCTCTTTTTCCTTTTTATTAATATTGTCTCCATAAACTTCTCTTAGTTCTTCATTAATAAAAATTGGCAAAAAAGCTTTCCCAGTAATCCGTGAAGTGTCCATTTGCTCAAATACAAACTCTAAGCCTTTAAAAACTTTACTAGCCATAAATGCACTATCAATAGAATTCATATCAAATTCTACTTTTTCATATTTATCATATTGATATTGATCAAACATTCTAAGTCCGTTTTGCTTTTTTCTTCCCCAAATTTTCCTGAGAATATCAATAGCTGGATTATCTTTTTTAGAAGTTTTACCAGTATAAACAACTATTTCTTTTAATTGTGTACCTTCTTTTAATACTATTCTTAGATTTGCATTTAAACCTGGTTTTAAGGCTACTTCCTTTTTTTCAAAACCAATAAATGATACTATTAATGCAGAATAACTTTCTTTAGATTCGAAATAAAAAATTTCCGTTTTCATCAGTAATAACACCCTCTTTTGAATCTTTAAAAATAACATTTGCAAAAGGAATAGGTTCATTAAATTCGTCAACAACAATTCCCCCAACCTTAGTTTGAGCTATTCCTAAAAACGAGAAAAAAAAGAAGAGTGTAGTTATTTTTTTTAAATACATAATACTGTTTCAATATAACTAAAAAACTTCATCAACATGTTGATGAAGTTTTTAAAAAATTTATTATTGATTATTTATACGCAACTTTCTTAACAGCTTTGATAACATCATCTGCGTTTGGCAACCATTCTTTTAATAGAACTGGTGAATATGGTGCTGGAGTATCGGCAGTTGTAATTCTTTGAATTGGAGCATCAAGAAAATCAAATGCTTTTTCTTGTACCATATAAGTTACTTCTGAAGCCACACTACCAAAAGGCCATGCTTCTTCTAAAATTACTAATCTATTTGTTTTTCTAATTGATTTTAAAACCGCATCATAATCTAATGGTCTTACAGTTCTTAAATCGATAATTTCACATGAAATACCTTCTTTCGCTAATTCATCTGCTGCGATGTAGGCTTCTTTAATGATTTTACCAAAAGAAACTATTGTAACATCTGTGCCTTCTCTTTTAATATCTGCAATACCTATTGGAATAGTATATTCACCTTCTGGCACTTCACCTTTATCTCCATACATTTGTTCTGATTCCATGAAAATAACAGGATCATTATCTCTAATGGCAGACTTCAAGAGACCTTTAGCATCATAAACGTTTGAAGGAACAACTACTTTTAAACCTGGACAATTAGCATACCAATTTTCAAATGCTTGCGAATGTGTTGCTGCTAATTGACCAGCAGAAGCTGTTGGCCCACGAAAAACAATTGGAATATTAAATTGACCACCCGTCATTTGACGCATTTTTGCAGCATTATTTATAATTTGGTCTATTCCTACAAGTGCAAAGTTAAAAGTCATAAATTCAACTATAGGTCTGTTTCCATTCATTGCAGAACCTACTGCAATTCCTGAGAAACCTAGTTCTGCAATAGGAGCATCAATTACTCTTTTTGCACCAAACTCATCTAACATCCCTTTAGAAGCTTTATATGCACCATTATATTCCGCTACTTCTTCACCTATTAAATATATAGATTCATCATGACGCATTTCTTCACTCATTGCTTCACAAATAGCTTCTCTAAATTGAATTGTTTTCATTAAATTCTTATTAAATTAAATGGAATTTTACTTTTTATAATATATTATTAGCTTTTACAACTGTAATCTTATGGGCAAAAATAGAAAAAATAAATTAATACATTATCTTATTTCATAAATAAATTATTTATCACAAAAGCAATCATATTGTTATTCTGTGCCAATTTTAAAAACAGATTTATATTTTTATCAACGGTTATTACCGTAATACAATCGTCTTGGTTTTTCTGAATAGATAAATTTTTAATTTTTACTTTTTCTTTTTTAACTTGATAATAAAAACTCTTCAATGAACTTGTTTTACCATCTTTATACACAATTAATGGCAAATCGTATTTACAAAAATACTTTAAAAAATCATCATAAGTTACTTTTCCATTGGTTACTAAATCAACGATATCATTAATTCTATTAGCATCAGCATTACCAATTTCAGGTCCTTTTTCAATTTTTGTCACTTTTTCCTCTTCTGGAGGAGCATCTGGAACATTTTGAAAAGGATTCCAAGGAACCTCACTCTTATATCTTTCTTTTTTCTCTTTCTTTTCCTTTTTAGGGATTACAAATATTTTCTTAATTGCTACATGTTTATAGTCTCCATTAACAACCAGTGAAACCATCTTTTCACCAGGGCTATCGAAAGTATATGTACATTTTTCATCAAAAGAATCCACTTTATTGGTTTCTCCAAATCTCCATTCCCACGATTCAGCACTTGAAGTTCTATCTTCAAATTCAATCTCATCACCTTCTAAAACATAAGTAGGAGCTTTAAATTTAGGCATTAATGATTCATTAATTGTTTCAGTTCTAGGCAGAATAGTAATTAATTTATCTATATTACATTGATTATTAACAACTAAAGTAACCATATATTCTCCTTCTTTAGAGTAAGAATGACCTACTTTAGAACGAAATGAAATTTGAGAATTATCCCCAAAATACCATCTCCATGAATGTGCATTTTTTGAATTATCAGAAAAAATAATTAATTCACCAACCCTGTAAGAAACTGCATCAATGTTAAAGGTAGTTACATCACATTCTTGCTTGTTCACAAATTTATACACTATACTTAATACAGAAATTACAAATACTGATAAGAACAATATTGGAACTTTTATATCAAAACTTTTTTTTAGTTGATTTAAAACAAACATACTTGTTTTTGAAATACTTATATTAAACTTAGTGAATTCTATAATAATCTCCAAAAATAAGTATTTTCTTCGTTATTTTTTAAACTTAATATACAATTTGTAAATTTATTTAATTCATTAAGGTTACAAAACTTAGCACTAACATTAAAATAAATTTATTAGTAGTTAATACTTGCTTTTTTTAATAAAAACCCATACTATTGTAGTTATTTTTGGTCTGAGAAGAATTTATAGAAATGAGATTAATAATAGCATTTTTTTCTTACTAGTTTCTTTTTTTAGTTGTGGTTCGAAAAAGAACACTACTACAGTATATAATGAAGAAGTTGTTGTAGAAAACGAAAAAAAATATGAAATTTATGAACCTGTTCCAGAGGATATTAAAGTGCTCTATGCAAAAAAATTAAATGTCCCAAAACAAGAAATTGTTAATGGAAAGTTATATCGCTTTATAAAAGAATGGGAAGGCACAAAATATGTTTATGGTGGTGAAACAAAATATGGAATTGATTGCTCTGCTTTGATGCAGCATCTTTTTAGAGAGGTTTATAATTGTTCTTTACCAAGAACCGCTGAAGAAATGGGTTTAGATAAGCGTTTCAACTTATTTACATCCACAAAACACCTAAAAGAAGGAGATTTGGTCTTTTTTAGGATTAACGATGAGCGAATGATTACTCATGTTGGTATTTATTTTAAAAAATAATATGTTTTTTAATGCAAATGTTTCTGGAGGCGCTTCTATTTCAGATTTAAAAAGTGATTATTGGAGAAAGTTTTATGTTGTATCAGGCAGATTGAAAACCTCAATTAAAAATGATTAAAGAAAAATATTATATAAACAACCAGAAAAAATCTAACTCCATTTGATTTAAGAGTTGAGTTACTATTAGAATCATTATTAAAAAACAAAATAGATGATTTTAATATAGTTTTTAGAAACAATGGTCTTTTTTATAGAAAATTTAGCAAGGACAAAATGCTAATTTCTACCGATCCTAATGATAGTGATATTTTAAATATTGACATTAGTAGAGATGGCTTTTATGATATTTTACCTGAAAGTGTTTCACATAACTACAGCAACAATAATTCTAGCGACCCAGTAGAGGAATTCAAAACTAGAAAAAAGGAAGAAAAAGAAGCAAGACATTTTTTTAACCCAATTGAAAATGAGCTTTTTAGATTTAAACATGCTGTTGAAGAAAATGAATCAAAATTCTTTTCAAATTTAAATGCAAACGGAATTGTTGACATAATTAAAACAATTCTAGTTTTTAAAGAGAATATTCCTGATACACTAATTGTAAAAATGTTTTATGCCTTATTACAACAAAAAGAAAATTCGAGACAAGATATTACAGAAATCGTTTCAATTTTAGAACAAATAATTGAGGAAAAAATAACGTATTCAGTTACTAATATAAAGCTAGAACATTTGAGTGATAATAACGAAAAAACAAATGATTTCATAATGGGAATTAATACAACCTTAGAAAGTTATGAAGAAATTTTTTAAAAAAATACACTTTCAAAGTAGGTCCTTTAAAAAATTCAAATACTTTGACAAATTACTTTGAAAATGGAGTAATGGAATCTTTTTTAAATAACTTTTTTAATTTATTTTACCGTTTCATGTTCAGTATGCTTTTGAAATGATTTTAAAAAAGAAAGACGAACAATTTTTAATGGATAAAAAAGAATATAAATCAAGATTAGGAATATCAACTATATTATAAATGAGAAAATACTTAAATCATATTAACATAGGCCAAGAACTTTTATACTTACTAGTTGTATTGGCGTTTGCCATTGTAATTAATATACTAATAGGTTCGAAAATACCTAAATTTAGGCAAGAAAAGAAAAAATACTATCTATATGTATTAGTTCAGGTTTTAGTATTTATAGTTTTTTCAAGTAATACTATATAATTTAAAAGGTACAACTTTAAACCAAAGATTTATTTCGCTTCAAGTTTACATGGCTGTTGCTGGTATTTTTCATTTAAAATTCTTTCATGATTATTTTAAAAAGTTTGACGTTAAAAATTTTATTAGTGAAGTCTTTATTAATATTGGCACAATAGCATTTATCGCAGCCTTTATGTACGTCTTAACTAAATATTTTGATGATAGCAGTTATGTTTTTTATATATTAACTACTTTATTATTCTTTTTAATACCTACCTTGTGTTACAAACTATTTGAATATTCAATTTCAATACCTGTGAAACTTCATAAAAGATGGTTTTATCCTTTAAATGATAAATATCCATCACCTAAGGTTTCAGAGATGAGGAATATTATAATCTTAAATTTAGTATTCCAAAAGAAAGCAAATGACAACCAAATTATTAATTTCAAAGTAAAAGCTCCAAGAGCAATTGATTTTGGGAGATTATTTTACTATTTTATAAATGATTACAACGAAAAAAATCCAAATAGTCAAATAAATTTTGTTGACGAAAAAAATCAACCTTATGGTTGGTATTTTTACTCTAAACCAAAATGGTTTAGCTCATCTGATTATATAGATCCAGATCTAGCAATTGATACAAACAATATTAAAGACGGTGCAACAATTATTTGTCAACGTATATAATTAAAATTATGGCAGAAAATATTAAACATTTTCCAGTAAACTGGATAGATGGAATGAAAATCAATAAAAAGCATTTTATTGAACTTCAAGACAATTTTGAAGACCAAATAAGAGATGCAAGAAATTTAGAAGTTAATGAGTTAAATTACGGTCTTTTAGCCACTCCATTAAGCAGACCTTTTCAATATACCGTATCTATTGATGCTCATAATGAATTAAGTGTAAACATAAAAATACTTAAAGCTATAACTCCAGCTGGAGGCAGGATTGAGATAACCGATTTCACAGGAGAATTCTCTGAAAAATTGAATTGAAAAATCTCGATGCAAAAGAAAATAATTACTATTTATTACTAAATATTGATCCTTACACAAGAATACCTTCTGGAGAACAAAATATGGAAGAAGTTCCACCTAGATTTCCTCATGCTTTACCTAAATATAGCTTATCATGTGTAATTGAAAGTGAAGTAAATCAAAATAACATTGGTGCTTTACAGTTTCCTATAGCAAAATTTAAAAGTAATTCAGATAATTATGAAATAATAACTAGTTACATACCACCTAGTTTAACCTTAAATAGTCATCCTAGTCTAATTAGTTTATTTGAAACTTATGATTTGTTTTTCAAGCAATTAGAGTTTTATGTTATTCAAATTAACCGAAAAATTAAATTTAGAACTAACAATGAAGACGAAAACATCATAGCTAATATGGTATTTGATGTTTGTGACAAGGCACTTCGTTTGTGGAAATTAACATTACTAAAAATAAATGGGTTAACTATAACTTAAAACCTATTGAACTTTTGGACAATATAGTTAGTTTAAGCAGAACCATAAAAAATAGTTTTGATTATTTTTCTGGAGATGGAAAAGAAATGTTATTTAATTATTTTTCCGAATGGACTGATATAAAAAGTGGAGACTATGAACGTTTGTTTACAGACACAATTAATGTAAAATTTAACGCTTATGATATTGAACCAGTTGTAGTACAAGTAAAAGATTTTATGTCCAAGTTAGACCAGCTTTTCTCCATATTAAATCAATTAGATTATATAGGTAAAAAACGTGATGCTGGAATTTTTGTAAACGAAAATATTTTGAAAAACGACCGAAAAACTAGTGGCCTTTTTGGAGTAGATGATGACAAAGACACACCTAGTTCATCACCAACATTTTTAGCAGATTAAAAAAATAATTAGACTATTTTATTATGGATATTTTAAATAAAAAAGAACGTTTTAATGCTTTTATGCTTTTCCTTCTAATGTTTTTCATAACAACAGGAGTACTTATTACAGCAATATTTTTCAATTTTAAACTTCCTCTAAAAGAAAATGAAGTTTTAAAGAGCGAAAATGATAAAATGAACGCTCAGTTTACTTTCAATAATGAATTTACTGAAAAAATTGAAGGAATAGGAAAATTAGTAGATTCTTTAGATAAAGCTCCTGAGAGTTTTCAATTCATAGAACAATCAATAAATTATGATTTAGTAGAATTGAAAGAAAAAATTCCTAACGATTCACTTATCAATACAAGATTATACGATAATATAATACTTACGCTAAAATCTTATGTCAATGCTAAAAAGAAAATTATTTTAAGCAGTAAATCTGATGAAGAAGTGGACGAATTAAAAGAAGAAATAAAAGATTTGAAAGAAGAAAACAAAGATTTATCGAAGCAAATTGAATATTTACAAATTATGAGTAATAGGTAGTTAATTAAAGTAAAAACAAACATGTCAACAGAAGAAGTAACAGCCCAAATAATTCACATTGCAAAACAATTTGCCAAAGAAAATTTTAATTCTAAATTCTTTGCTGCACATGTCTTAAAAGCATTGTTAAATCAACAATTTGACTTTATTAAAGAACTAGATGCTAAAGGTATTGACGTTTTTTATCTTGACGAATGGGCAGATATTCGAATAAGTGAATATCCAAAAGCTACTAAACCTTCTGAATCTCCTGAAGCTGACAATAGTGCAACTTTAATACTTGAAGAAGCTGAAAATTTTGCTGCTAAAAAAGGTTTAAACGTTTTTCCATCTATTCTTACAGCTGCCATAACTCCTGGTGTGGGTTTTCA
>JAAURU010000445.1 GCA_012032075.1 Flavobacterium sp. | reverse complement strand
TCAATTTAATAAACAGACATAAAAACGCTACATATTCAAAACAATCAGAATCAAGATATTCCTGTATTAAACAGATATGGAAAACTTAATTTGAATGCTTTAAATTTCTTAGCATCAAGAGATTTTCAACAATATGAAATAGGAATAATTCAATGTAAAACCAATTGGAATGATAACGCCCAAATTCCAATGCTTTGGGATATGATATATTCTGCTGGTGGTTTCCGTGGTAGAAATATCACAATCGGCAAAAATGGATATAGTATTCAAAACATACATCAATTTACCTATTCATTTGTAACAGTACCTTCCAATCAAAATCAAATTTATTCTTCAAATCAAGTTGCCGTAAAGCGGGTAACAAATCTTTCAGGTGGAAATTATTGGGGACAACCAACAGAGCAACACGTTGCTAAATCAATTAAAGAAATATTTACAAATAACTTTAATAACGGAACAAGCGGAATAAGGAATGGTATTAGAAACGCTATTCCGGAATTTAATCCCAATAAAGTGCTTTCGTACTTCGATATTATTTGATATTTTTTAAAATTTCTAATGCTACAGCTCGTGCCATTAAAGGCGGAACTGCATTACCAACCAAAGTAAATTGGGGTACTTCAAATTTTCTTTTATTGCCACCAGTCGAGCGTTTGCCTTGAAAAACAAAGCTATCATCAAACGACTGTAAACGAGCCATTTCACGAACGGTTAAAGCTCTCGGACTTGCGTAATGAATATAATCATCGGCAATGGTCATAATCGTAGAACTCTGTCCATCTGCCTTTAAAACATTGTAATTCCTTTTCTCCGAGTTCAAGCCTATTTTTTTTAATTGTTCTTTGGCTTCATCGTAATTTCCAGTTTCTAAAATCACAGACAAACGCTTAACTACATCATTATTTTGCTTACTGGTTTTGTGATTTTGTAACTGAGCTACAAGATGTGTTAAACCATTTTCCAACTCTTCAAAATTCCGAACATAAAAAGGATTTTTTGCATTAGTAAACCGTCCGTTTAATCTACCTTTTCTAGACCATTCAGCGTAAGTTAATCCCTTTTTTGTGTCGGTTTTTCCGTCAATAGAACGCTTTTTCAATAAGCCTTTCATTTGTTCGGTCGTACCGTTGTATTTTGACTTTAAATCAATGTTTTCGTAATTAAATTTTTCATCATCATTTCCAACAAAATCCAAATCATACAAAGCTTCAAATACTGTAACTTTTTCGTTTTGTGAAACAGTCGCAGGAACATTTTTGATTAGTTTTTGGTCTTTACGACAACCAATAAACAATACCCTTTCCCGATTTTGCGGAACACCATAATCGGAAGCCAAAGCAACAAAAGGTAGGTCAATATTATATAAACGAATATGAGCTAAAATTTCGTCCAATTCATTTTCAATATTCAGTTTTTTTGCAATTTCAGTCAATCCTTGCACGCATTCATCAAACGAATAATTGTAGATTTCTAAAGCCAAAATAATATCTGCAATTTCACTCTTAAACGCATTGGAAGGATTTAATTTTGAAAAGCATTATGCACTTCTTCAATGATATTGTTTGGCTCAATTGAAACCAAAAATTCATCAAACTTTGGAGCAAAAAAATCATTGTCTAAATCGCTATGATTTTTCTCTTGAATAACTTTTTTGCGTATATATGCCAATTCTTTCGCTCGTTTCAACAAATTAAAACCGTGACGAATAGTCGCAAAATTTATATCCGTTTTACTAGTTTTGTAATCTGCAATTTTTGGAGCAAGTCCACGAAATTTATTTTCAATATTCTGAATATAACTTTCCCGAATAGTGTCTAAATCCTTATCAACTGCCTTTTCAAAATTCAGCCGTTGCAAATAACAGTCGAGTAGAAATTGATTTTCTGTTTTTACTTTTTTAAGGTTAGCAACAAAATGAATTAATTGATGAAACTCTTTTAAATCAATAATTGAGCGAATTTCTTGTAAAATCATTTCCTTGATTTTTCCGCTCTCTTTTGTCAAAATCCCTTTCACATTTTCCATTACAAAATACTTCGGGCGAAGAATTTTTATCACGTTCAAGTAATGAGCAAACAAATCATCTTTCTTGTCAAATTTTTTCCGCTTACCAGCCAAACTAAAACTCTGACAAGGCGGTCCTCCACAAACTACATCTATGGTTTGACTTTTTATTTTTTCAAAAGATTGTCAATAAAATCAGGCTCCGTAATATCTTGTCGAAGAAATTCCGCATCCATTCCTAATTGATAATTGTAACGAGCCAAATGCGTTAATTCGCAATTCTCATTTATATCACTTGCCAAACGAAAATCATAAAACTTGTTTCCGTACTCCGCTTGTAAAAAGCCCTCACTAAAACCACCTGCACCTGCAAATAAATCCAAAAATGCAATTTTCTGCATAGCTTGATATTCGGTCAGGTCTTCACAAACCATTGACACGTCAGTATTTTGTTTGCGACTATTAACAAGCGACAAAATCTTTTCCTTTACTTTTTTATCGGTAAACTGACTATGCGGTGCTGTTTCAAAATGCTTATCAACTTCTTGCTTTAAAAACAACAAGAACTTATTGATTGACTTATGTGTGTATTCTGTTTCCTTGACCAATTGTTTTTTTGCATCCCAATCTTTTTTTAAAACCTTTTCACCAGTCGCAACTTTGACTTGAACATCTTTTTGCCTTAAAACCAAATGAATTGGATAGTGCTTCGACTTATCAGCCTTATCTAAATAAAATTTGACATTCACCATATTGCGGACATTTTTACGGACACGGACAAATTTACGGACAAATTTCAAATAAACAAGAAGAATTGCAACTTTTTTTTGTCTGGTCTTAAAATAAGTTTTCACTTTTTGTGTAAACCTATTTTAGGACAATAGAGCATAAAATTCAAAATCCTGATTACTTGTTTGTAATCAGGATTTTGTTTTTTAGACCTGATGGTAGTGGCATCCTTTTTAAAACTTTTGCACTTCGACAGGCTCAGCATGACA
>JAAURU010000444.1 GCA_012032075.1 Flavobacterium sp. | reverse complement strand
AAGATGAATTAAAATTGAAAGTATATAATAATATCCTAGACTACATTTTTTTAAAAATTATGAGTTGAAAAAATAAATTTGAATGATACTAGAAAATGTACAACAACGCGATTATATTGACACTCACAGAGAAGATTCTCCATTAGTAAAAGCTTTTGATGCTGTTGAAATTGATAATTCAGCACTAAGTAAAAAAGAACAATTTGAATTAGTAATGAAATTGGTTAAGGAGAAAATTTAAAATTAGTTTATTTATGAAATTTCTTTAACTCTAAATAATACAATTTTTTTTAATGAGTTCAAATGGAATATTCTCGTTTATTGGAAATTGTACAGAACCTTTGCCATGTTTGTATTTTGATAAATCCTTCTCAAATTCTGAATGTCCGTTTGGGGTTGCAAAAAAACCCAATGTGATTTTGTAACCTGCAAAATAAACCAAAGGCTTTTTGTTAATTTTATAAGCAGGCATGCCATATGAAATACTTTCAACAGCATTAGGTGCATTTTTTAATATTGTATCTCGAATATTTTGTAGTTCTAATTGTACATCTTTATCGAAAGTAGCAATATAATCATCAACTGATTTATGTTTTTTCATTTTTTCTTTTGATTGTATTAAATCCCATTTGTTTCCATATAAATCTTCAAATACTGCAACTGTTCCATAAGATTCTTCTCTCGGAGTTTCAATAAATACAATCTTTTTTTCTCTCATTTTTTTGTAATCCCTCCAGAAATTATTGGTGTATAAAAATAAAAAATACACGTCCTCCAGATTGATTTCCAATGCATTTTAATTGTTCTTCAGTTGTGGCTTTTGCTAATAAAATAGAAAATTCCTTAGAACCAGAAGCGGTTATTAAAACCCATCTTTTTTCAGTACTTAAAGTTGTGTCTTCTATAAGTTTAAAACCTAATTTTTTGGTATAAAAAGCAATAGCCTCATCGTAGTCTTTTACAAGTAAAGAAATGTGTGCTATTATTTGTTTCATGGTTTTTTAGTGTTTAATAATGTTAACTAATGAGTTTTTAAATAGATTATATAGGTATGTAAGTTATGAAATAGTAAAAAGATAATAGCAATTGAAATGAAAAACCATTTCTTATAAAGAATATTAAAATAAAAAGATTTTCCTATAAGACCAATTCCTGTAAGCCAAAATATTGGAGTATATGCAGGTGCCATAAATATGATTAGATTACTGCTGGCTTGTGTTTCTAGTAAGTATATTAAAAAGAGCCATGAAGCAAAATATAAAAGAATTCCAAAAATATAGAGTCTTAAACCTCTTATTTGTATTCTTGTACAAATATTCAGTGGCATAAATACAGTAAGTGTAAAAAGTAAGATTCTTGAGAAATTTTCACCATATTTTATATAATTTGGAATGTTAATCCAAAAAACTTCTGGTTGAAAGGCTTTGGGTAATTGATTCATAAATATAATATTCCAAGCCAAAATAGGAAGTATTAATATGAAACAGTTAGTGAAATATTTTTTAAGAGCTATTTTTTTCATTTTTCAAAATGAGTAATTCTATTTTAAAAATAGTTATTATCAAATATAAATATAAACTTTAATATATTTTACAATCAATCTTTTTTCTATTGTCTTAATTCTTAGTAATCAAATCTTAATACTTTCCTCTTTTTTCTACAGTCTTAATTCTTAATTCTCAAATCTTAATACTATCCTATCTTTTTCTCCTTCCAAATATTTGGTAATTAATAAATTATTTGTAATTTTGCGCACCTTTTGACAGAAGTGGGTTTGCATTAGGTATCAATCATTTATATAAACACTGTTGTTGTTTTTACTCTGTAACCAGTAACCCATAGAAACACAGCATACAAATTTTTAATCAGCATGTCTGAAACAATTAAAACACAAGAAGAGTTTTTAGCAAATTTTAACTGGCACAATTACGAAGAAGGTATTGATGTAGTTGATGAGAAAAACTTACAAGAATTTGAAGACCTAGTATCTAAAACTTTTATCGATACTAAGGATGAGGAAGTAGTAGTAGGTACTGTAGTTAGAATTACAGATAGAGACGCAATCGTTGATATCAATGCTAAATCTGAAGGTGTAATTTCTTTAAACGAATTTCGTTACAATCCAAACTTAAAAGTAGGAGATAAAGTAGAAGTACTTATCGATATTCGTGAAGATAAAACAGGTCAATTAGTATTGTCTCATAGAAAAGCTAGAACTATCAAAGCATGGGATAGAGTTATCGCTGCTCACGATTCTGGAGAAATCGTTAACGGTTTTGTTAAATGTAGAACTAAAGGTGGTATGATTGTAGATGTTTTTGGTATTGAAGCATTCTTACCAGGTTCTCAAATTGATGTGAAACCAATTAGAGATTATGATCAGTATGTAAACAAAACTATGGAATTCAAAGTTGTGAAAATCAACCACGAATTCAAAAACGTAGTAGTTTCTCATAAAGCACTTATCGAGGCTGATATCGAAGAACAAAAGAAAGAAATCATTGGTCAATTAGAAAAAGGACAAGTTTTAGAAGGTGTGGTTAAAAACATTACTTCTTACGGTGTGTTCATTGACTTAGGTGGTGTAGATGGATTAATCCATATTACTGACTTATCTTGGTCTAGAATCAATCACCCAAGCGAAGTTCTTGAATTGGATCAAAAATTAAACGTGGTAATCCTTGATTTTGATGATGAGAAAACAAGAATTCAATTAGGTTTAAAACAATTAAACGCTCATCCATGGGATGCTTTAAGTGCTGATTTAAACATTGGTGATAAAGTAAAAGGTAAAGTAGTTGTTTTGGCAGATTATGGTGCTTTCATCGAAGTTGCTGAAGGTGTTGAAGGTTTAATTCATGTTTCTGAAATGTCTTGGTCAACGCATTTACGTTCGGCTCAAGATTTCATGAAAATTGGAGATGAAGTAGAAGCAGTTATCTTAACTCTTGATAGAGACGAAAGAAAAATGTCTTTAGGTATCAAACAAATGACACAAGATCCATGGACAGATA
>JAAURU010000443.1 GCA_012032075.1 Flavobacterium sp. | reverse complement strand
TTTGGACAATACTTCTTAAAAATCTAAATATCGAAGACTGGGCTACTGCATTTACTAATGATTGAAAAGCAGCTTGCAATTGTTGGAACATGCTACTCAGCCAACTCATTGCTTGACTAACTAATACTCTTAACTGTTGAATCCCCCTTTGAATGGGATCAAAAACATTTTGTTGTATAAAATTTCTAAAACGAACAAATACCTCATCGTCCCAATTTGCTCTTACCCATTGAACTGCTCTGTAAATTCCATAAACAGCTGCTCCAATAACAGCAAATAATCCTAAAGGAGATAATAAAAGTATTATTCCTCCAATAATCATTAATGGAGTCTTAATAGGTTCTATTGCTTGTTTAATCCAATTCCATGCTTGCGTTGCTTTTTCAACTAACCAATCCCAAGCTGAAGCCGAACTTTCCCAAGCTATATTAAACATTCTTTTAATCCAGTTCCAAGCTCTTTGAATGGCGTTCCTAATAGGTGCTATTAAATCCCATACCCATTGCGCTTTTTCCACAACCCAATCCCACGCTTCTCTTGCATAATGCTTAATAGCATCTATTGCTGGCTTTCCATAATCGCTCCATAAACCACTGAAAAAACCACTTACTTTTGTAAATGTTGCTCTTAAACGAGCCAATGCTCCACTACTTAAACTACTTATGAAATTGAATATTTTTTCTGCTAATTGCGCAAAACTTCTACAAGCATCAGCAATATTACCTTGTAATGTTTGCATAATATTATCTACAAATTCATGTAAAATTCCCGATAATCCTTCTTCTTGTAAACGACTAAACAAACCACCAGTCATAGCATCCAAACCTCTTGCAATCATATCTCTGATAGGTTCCCAAATACTAGAACGTAAAAAGCGCAACAAGCCAGGAGCAATTTCATTAATAATATCTTCTGCTCTATCTTCTACCCATTCAATTACTCTTCCACCAAAACGAATAGCGGCTCCACCTGTATAATCCCATGCAGTGGAAGCTCCACTTGCTATTCCTCTTCCAATATCTCCAAATACATTTCGTTGTATGGTTTGATTATTTGGTTTTTTTTGAAGCCTTTTTAATTGACTTCCGCTTTGTTGTACAGTATGGGTTAACTCATGAGCTAACAAATGTTTACCAGTAGTGGAGTTTGGATTATATTGCCCTTGATTAAAATAAATATCATTACCAACAGTAAATGCTTGAGCACTTAAATCTTGACTCATTTGGATTGCTTGACTATTTGTATGAATTCTTACACCAGAGAAATCAACACCAAAACGCTCTTCCATATAATCTCTTGTATTATTATCTAAACGATTTCCACCTCCCTTGGTTGTGTTTATTTGAGTCTCAACATGAGTAGGGGCTTGTGATTCACTAGTAGAGATGAGTGATGACTTTTGAATTAAAGGAGTAATATTTTCAACTAGAGGTTTTTTTCTAACTTTTTCTTCTTCTTCACAATGTGCACATTTTTTTTGGACTAATGAACCCGTTTGACTAAAACGATGTTCTTTAACTGTATTCATTTGTAAAACTTTATCAGCCATTGCATCTGCTTCAACTTCATAAGAATCATTTTCAGTACCTACACTCATCTTTTTTTGAACCATAGCAGGTTTAAAAAGAGGAGTAGTGTTGGTTGCCTCTTTGGGTTTTGATTCTTTATGTGTTAAAGTTTGATTCATTATGTTTAATTTATATACAAAATTATAATCGACGTCTTTTATTTACATAAACTGACCAAATAAAGGGTTGATATGTATTAGTCGATCCAGTAACGTAATGTTGTAGATAATACAATCCAGATAATCCAGGTAAATAACTCCAAGCATCATTAACTCCACCTCCATAATGATCAAAAATTCTATATCGTATATTTAGTATTCCATCACGAATTTGTATTCTAGCTTCTAATCTTTGGTATCCGCCCATAACTGCCACTGAGAATAAACTATCCCATTTACCAATGTAACCAGGTCTTGTTCTTATTAATTCAGATTGACAATTATACCCTGATAATGAATTGTGAATGTTAAAATAATCGATTACACTTTGCTCAAATTGTTGAGAAAACTGTGTAACAGCATCAGTGCTTCCAATAATTCTTGACATATCGCTGCCTACAGGAAAGTCAATAGAACTACCGCTTCCTGTAAGAAAATGATTAAACAAACGATTATCATCATTCGTACTTTCCCCTGATGTTCCCGTAAAAAATCCAATCCTAAAGTCAGATAACGCACCACTTTCTCCTAATACATTGTCATAAATAAATATATCAGGACTCCTATCTTGAGGTGCGTGTGGTACTTTATCTAAATCATTATCACTATTTCGTGAGATATCTCTTCCATCTGAACATTCTAATTCGGTAACTATTCCTCTAACCGTTTCTTCTTCAAAATCATATCGAGTAGTTTTTAATCGGATAATAGCAGAACGATTTAATTTTCGATTAGCTTCTGTACTATTTGTTCTCATACAACTTGAAGAAGGTGCTGCTCCATAGGTTTCAACTTGAGTTCTTGCGGCTTCAGGAAGAGCAAAATAAAATTCTGTTGCACGAAGGGTTCTCAAATTAGAGTTAAGCGCTTCATCTCCTTGACAATCTGTAAAACCTAATATTTCCCATGTAAGATGAGTATTTGTTATCAAATCGCTAACAAAAGTATTCCACCTAGGATTAAGAGTTAAATCTCCATCAATGTTACCACTATTGACCGCAAAATTGGAAATAAGCATACCTACACCTCCGCTGGTGAGATTAAATAATTCAAAAGGTTCGCTTCTAGATCTCGCAACTTCTCCTGTTTCTCTTGGTGGACAATCTTCTTGTGTTTCACAAGTTACAAAACGTTGCACTTTCTTTCCAATTCCACCTCCCTGCTGCACCGTATGTGTTAACTCATGCGCTAATAAATGTTTTCCTGAATCAGAATTTGGTCACTATAATTTTACCTTCGTTTAAAATAAATAATCATTCCCTACTAGTAAATGCTTGTGCTAGTTTAATTCTCT
>JAAURU010000442.1 GCA_012032075.1 Flavobacterium sp. | reverse complement strand
TAAACCAACATACAAAAAAACTATTCTTTTACAATTTTTTGAATACCTAGTTTCCCTTCTTTATCTTCTACTTTTACAAGATAAATACCTGTTGCAAAATTTTCTAAATCAATTGAATTTGTATTTTCTACTTTTTTCATGCTTCTGCCTTTTAAAGTAAGCAGTTCTAAACTAGCAATTTCTTGATTATTTTCTAATTGAATAGTTAAAATTTCTTTTACAGGGTTTGGATAACTAGAAATTTGATTATTTAACTTGAAGTTTTGGTTTAATAAAGTACAATTAGAGTCGTAAGAAGAAGTAGCGTCTTTTATCCAATTAGTATTTGGAACAAACCCAAAATCAATTTTTATACAACTTAAATTACTATTGTTTGTTGAGTTAAAATTATTAATATTACTATTATTACCATTTGCTACATTAAGGGTATTTAAGTTATTTGAAGAACAATTAAGATTATTTAAATTTGAATTTGAACTTACATCTAAACTTTCTAGTTGATTATTATTACAAATAAATAAAATTAATTCAGGATTTGCTGTTGTATTAATTAGTAGTTTAAAGCATTATCTGGCACAATAGAATAATTCTAAAAGCGTATTTTGAGAAACATCGATGGAAGATATTTGATTGTTACCAAAATACAATCCAGTTTAAATTAATATTTTGTGTTACATCTATACTTGTTATTTGATTTAAAGAACAATTAAGAAAAGTTAAAAGAGGATTTTGAGAAACATCTATGTTTAACAAATTATTTGAGAAACAAACCAAATAATTTAAATTACTGTTTTGAGTGACATCTAAATTACTAATTGGGTTGCCTGAACAAATTAATGTTTCCAAATTAGTATTATTAGTAACATCTAAATTAGCCAACTGATTATAATCACATCTAATCTCTTTTAATAATAAATTATTTGATAATTGAACATTTGTCAATACATTTGATCCGCAGTATAAATATTCTAAGTTAGTATTTTGAGATACCGCGAGGCTTGACAATAAATTATTTTTACAATCTAAAAAATCTAAATTTGGATTAAACGAAAGATCAATATTACTTATTTGGTTATTTGAAAAAGATAAAGATTCTAATTGAGGATTATTACTTGTATTTAGAATTGAAAGCATATTATTGCCGCAAAAAAAGTATTTTAAATTAATATTTTGGGAAACATCTATACTACTTAACTGATTATTTTGGCAATATAAGGTAATCAACTCTGTATTTTGAGTTATATTTAAATTTGATAATTGATTTAATTGACAAAATAAGTACTTAACATTATGAAAAGCCTCAATACCAGTTAAATCTGTTATATTTTTATTTCCAACATTAATAGAACCTTGATATGCAACTGCTTCAGTAAGTTGAATTTCTCCATCATCATTAGTGTCTATTTTTGTTATTAATGGACTAGTTATTGTGATTCCATGTTGTAATAGTGCATTTTTAAAATTAGCATTTGGAATGTTTACATTTTGTGAAAAACTAGTCATTGAACTTAAGAAAAAACAATGATTGTAAAGTAAATTTTTTCATACGAGTTAATTTTTAAATATCTGCAAATTTCAAAAATCTAAAACAAAAAAAATCACCCAAAAAGGGTGATTTTAATAAAATGATTGTTTTCTAATCAAAAAAATCATACCAAGATAAGGTTGTAACTTGACCATTACTAGAATGTATATCTAAAGTATAATTACTGTATAATGGAAAGCCTCTTACACTTACAGTACAAACATAAAATACACAATATAATATTCCAAAATAAAAAATCTGTACTTTTGAAATGCTAAACTTCAAAAATTTTTCTTTGTTTTTATGTTTACTATTGTTTAAAATTATTTTTCAAAAATAGCACTATAAAAAAGTTGTATTTTTCACCCATTTAGGGTGATTTTATTTTAATAATATATTTTAACCTTTGTAGTTCTCAAATACTACTAAAACAATGAAGCTTTTTTTACATTATATAAAAGAAAATAGATTAGAATTACTGTTAATCCTTTTATATACTTTAATAGGAATTACTTGTTTACTTTTTATATGAGTTTTTTACCTATGAATTTTATTTGAGTTCCGTTATTGGATTCAATCAATAATTGCCCCTTAATCTTTAAGGCTCTTTTTTGCATGTTTAACAAACCATTTTTACGCTTTAATGTTTCTAAGTCAAAACCTTTTCCATTATCAGAAAAAATTATTTGAAGAGTCTTATCTTTAAGTTTTATTTCCAATAAACATTTTGTAGCATTAGAATATTTTAAGGTATTTGTCATGGCTTCTTTAAATAAAAGTAATAATTGTCTTGACCAATAATAAGGTAACTTTAAAGTTTCATTTTCATTTATAACTTCAATTGAAACTCTATGTTAGTTGATAGAAATAATTCTTCTCCAAAATCTTTCAAATAAAAAATTAATTCATTCAAATCATCGTTTTTACTATCGATACTCCATATAAAATCTTTTATTCCAAAATAAAGTTCGCTTGCATCTTTATTAATTCTACTTAACTGTTTAAAACCAAGTTGTTTTTTTAAATTCTTCATCATCAATAATCATTCCTGAAACAACTGTAATTCCTGCTAATTTATTTCCTAACTCGTCATGAAAATCCTGAGCTACATTTTCTCTTACTTCACTTAATTCTTTTTGGAGCAACTCATTCTTGGTAATTATTTCTGTCAAAACAAATTTCTTTTTGTGTTTTTCTATATCTAAGAAATATTATTATGATTACAATTAAACCAGATAAAAAAACAAATAACACAGAACTCCAAGTTTGTTCATACCAAGAAGGTATGATTGAAAAAGTGTATTTTTAGAATATGTCCAGTTAGAATTTAATAATCTTGCTCTAAATTGTAAATTATAGTTTCCGTTTTTATAATTTTTAAAATCTAAAATTGGTTCAGTTAATTTTATCCAATTTCCATTATTTAACTTATATTCTTTTACTAAATCAATCTCTGCAAATGAAATAGCATCAATTTCAAAAAAAGTAGCATTTTGTTTAAT
>JAAURU010000441.1 GCA_012032075.1 Flavobacterium sp. | reverse complement strand
ACTAATAATACTTCATTGTTTTTATTTTGAGTTTTTAATACATAAAACAATTCCTACTGCAATAATAAGTAAGCCATATATTTTAGATAAAAATGGAACTATCAAAACTACTATTGCAAGTACAATATGGAATCCTATTAAGGTGAAATATGTTAATGACTTATTTTTCAAATGGTTTGTTTATAGTTTTCAATAATAGTTTCTAAAACTACTCCTTCAGAATAATTATTTAACACAAATTTATTGAAATTAGAGGATAATTTCAGTCTCAGATTTTCATCGTTTATTAAATTATTAATATACTCTGAAAGTTTCATTTCATCATCAAGATTAAATAGCAAACCAGTTTTATCGTTTTGAATTATTTCTTTACAGTAACCTACATTAGATGAAATTACCGCTAATTTTGCCAAACCATATTCCAACAAAGTTACAGGAAAACCTTCATAAATAGATACTAAAACACCTATATTTGATTGTGATAGTATTGAACTAATATCATTACAACTCCCATACAAAAAAACTGACTTCTTTAAATCATTATCTTTAATATATTCTTTAATTTCATTTGAATAAGCATCATTTCTATCTGTTCCTATTAAATGTAATGTCCAACCTAATTCTACAGCTTTACTTTTTAAAAAAGAGCGTAATAAAGTCATATGGTTTTTTGGATATCTAAGATTAGCTAAACAAACCATTCGCTTCCCAGTTTTACCCTTTAAAGAAGTTTGTTTAGTTTCTGTTGAATTGATTGTAGCAAAATTTGATATAAAATGAACATTCTTACATTTAAGATTTTTTTCTGACCATTGTTTTAGTTCTTCATTTACAGTAAAAATAGTATCAAATGAAAATGAAGCCAGTTTTAAAATCCAATTTGCATTTTTTAAATGAACTCTATTCCCGTTATGATCGTGCCAAAATAGTTTAATTTTTGGATATATTAACTTTACTAATAAAGCAAAAAAATAAGAAGAACCGTGAGCGTGATAACTGAAATTTTATTTTTCGACAAGTAATCTCGAAATCTCAATACAGAAACAATATCAAAAGTATGTTTTTTCGATAAAAAAGTATAGCTAACATCTTTATTAATACCATTTCTTAAAGCACCTTCATTTCTTGTTGCAATTAATCCAGAAAAAGAAATCATTGTTGAAAGCCCGTTGGCAATATTAACTGCCATTCGTTCTGCTCCACCTGGCTCCAAACTATCTATTAATTGAACAACACGCATTTAAACTATAATTATAAAAACAAAAATAAGCAAAACAAACAATACGTTTGAATTAGTTTACCTCTATTTGTACTCAATTATCTTTTTTATTTCAGTATCAAACCTATTCGTTGTAAATTGCCTTGACCATGTACTGCTTTCTTCCATCATTTCATGAAAAGCTGAATTGGAATGAATTATTTTTAGTATTTCCTTGACGTCTTCTTCCATGTTTTCTTTTAACAAAACACCTCTTTCTCCGAAATTCAACATATAAGGAACGCAAGAAACAGGAGTAACTATAGGAACACAACCCCAAAACATAGCTTCAGCACAACAACCTTTTGGCCAACCTTCACTTTTTGAAGGTAAAATAAGAAAATGACTCTTTTTATAAGCTTCTAAAACAGTTTCTTTGGTTTGATTTCCATTAAGGATAATAAAATTATACAATTTATTTTGATTAATGTAGTATTCTAAATTCTCTTTTAAAACACCATCACCATATAAATTTAAACTAACTATATGTCCTTTTTTGTTGATTGCTTCCACAATTTGTATTGCATACAAAGGTTGCTTTCCTGAAGACAATGTTCCAACAAAAATAAAATGTATAGGTTTGTTAATTTTTTTATTTTGAATGCTAAATTCTGAATTCTGAATTTCTTGTTGACTGTAAGTTGCTGTAAAAAAAGGTTTTATATTTTTAGTTTGATTTTTCCAATCTCCATACACTAAAACTTGCATATTTCTAGTAAGGAAAGTGTTACTCAAAATCCATTTTTGCAATTTGTAACTAAAAGGCTGTTTTGCTTTTGGATCCCAATTACCAGCATACTTTGCCGATTTTTGCTTATTGGGAAAAAAAATTTGAACAAAAGCCGCAATTAAACCCATATTCCCTGGACATCTTAAATGAATATGATCAGCTTGTGACATGGCTTTATAAACAGTAGCAATTATCTTTGGTAATCTAAAAAAGTAATAAATATATTTTTTAAACTAGTTATATTAAACTCTTTTACTGGTTTAAAATGAATCATATTATGAAGATACTTCTCATGAATAGGGTTTAACGCTGAAGTAACTAATGGTGCTACAATTGTAACTTCATTTACATATTTCAACCAAATATTCATTTCGCGTATATAAGGAGCATAACCAAAATAGTTGTTTTGATGCTTTATATGTTCGACATGAGTGATAATAGTAAATTTCATTATTCCTTTATTGTAGGTTTTAAAAAAAATAAAACTACCCAACCTACTACTCTACCTAAAGTTTCGGTTAATGCTTCTTTCTTTTTACTTGTTGTAAAAATATTGGCTGCTCTAATTGCTATAAGTAAAAGTGTAATACAATGCCATTTTATTTTTGCTTTAAAAGAAGGTTTTGGATATTTTACGCTCCAAACATACCACCCATTTCGCACCACCATTTTACCATATTCATATTTATTAGGACGACCAGATGCATCATGAAAATGACCTAATTGTGCTGCTGTATTTACATACAACTTTCCTGTTTTTGATAAACGTAAGGTAAAATCGGCATCTTCATATAAACCGTAACCTTCAAAATAGGTTGAAAATTGAAAGGTTTTAAAGACAGCTACTTTAAATGAAGAAACTCCACCCATTAATTGTTCTACTTTATATGTTTTCCCAGAAGGTGGTAAATAACTGATACTTCTACCATGAGAAAAAAGCGGAGAAAAACCTGGTAAAACATCAGAATCTAAACCCAATGTTTTTCTTAAAACAAACCGTTTGTCTTCATTTCTATAGAATCCATCAAAAGTGAAATATTTTTTATTTTTTTTGCAGTTT
>JAAURU010000036.1 GCA_012032075.1 Flavobacterium sp. | reverse complement strand
ATCAATTACTTGATTATCTGTAAAGAATGAAATAGTAGAATTTTGAAAAAGTTCAATACCAAAATCGATTAAACAGTAATCAATTGATCTAAAGTGTCATTTTTAGAATCTATAGACCAAATAAAATCTCTAATCCCTTGATATAATTCTTGACTATCTTTATTTATTCGGTTTATTATACTGTTGTTTTCTTGTTCATTAATATGCTTATCATATAATAACCTATCTGACATCATTGTTATTCCTGCAATTTTGTTACCCAACTCATCATGAAAATCTTGAGACACATTGTGACGCATTTCGTTAAGTTGAAATTGTAGCTTTTCATTAGCGCTAAGTAAATTTTCTAAACGCTTATTTTTAGCATTTAGAGCCTTTAATCTCCTGTAAAAAAGATAACCAGTAGTTACTAGAATCAATATAAACATTGGGATATAAAAGTACCATCTTAAGTACCAGACAGCTTTTTTTTCTATTAGAAAAATAGGTGAATAAATGTACTTTGAAAAAGGATATTTAATTCTAAATTGTATTTGATAAGTTCCAGAAGAAAAATTAGTAAAATCAAATTGCCCTGTATTTTGAACTGCCCATTTTTTTCGTTTAATTTATACTCTAGTCTGGGTTTAGATGTTTCAAAGGCAATAATCTCAGTCTTTAGTACAAAATTTTCGTTACTATTAATTACTGTTCTTTTTTGTAAAGGCTTTGCTTTGATTTTATTGGTTATAACTATTTTTGGATTAATTTTTTTTGGTTCATAATTAGCATTAATAAAATCAACACCGTTATTTCCTAACGCCACTAGCTCGTTTTTAGAATTCAAATAAATTCTCGAGTAAAAAGACGAAGAGAGTCCTTCGTTCCTAGTAAATTTTAAAAAGCTATTATCTTTTAATAATACTAATCCTTTTTGGCTGGCAAACCATACATTTCCATTTTTTGTAAGCACAAAATCATTAAAAGTATCATTTTCATTACTGTAAAAAAGGTAGTTCTTAATAATCTCATTTTCAATAATGGAATAACCGGTAAAATGTAATAAGTAAAGTTTATTTTTATAGTTAATAGCAGTAATGATGTTGTTTTGTAACAACCCATTTTCTACTTTGATTCGCTTAGTTAGCTTAAAATGAATATCCAAAATAAATATCCCATTGTTAGAAAAACCCAATAGTTATTATTGTAAAATAGTATTTTTTTCATTTTTAAAAAAAGTTTTTCCTCACTGGTCAAATTAAGAAAAACATCATTCCACTTTCCCTTATTGTTATACGATAATCGGTTATCACCATATCTTATTTTTTTATTGTTTAATTCTATTTCATTAGGCCCAATTTTATCAGTCATAATTTGGTCTTTATACCGAATTAGGCTGATTGTAGCGTCTTTTTTTATAAAAAAAATAGTATCACTGTCTGTTTTTCTAAAAGAAGAAACATTTGCGACTGCGAATTTATTTATAGCGTTTGTTTTTTTATCATTTATAATTACAAAATTTTCGGTCAAAAAATAATTGTACTGAGGTTTCTCAACAAAGTCGAAAGCATAATTTCCTATTAAAATATTATAATCGACATGGATTAATGGCTTTTGGATTAAAAAAAGTCCATTACCATAGGTACTAATCCAAATGGAATTGTCTTTTGAAATTAGAATATCAGAAATAGGTGATTTAAAAAAAAAGCATCATAAATAGTTGTTCTTTTGATTTTAAATCTTCTATATGCACTTCTGAAGATTTGTTTTTACTGTTTTGTAAAAGAAAAATCTTAAAAAAATCGTTTTCAGTATATTGTAAAATCTTTTTATTTAAAAAATGGGGGTATTCGATTTTAAGTATCTTATTTTTATCAAATTCTATAATTGAATTAGGTGTAATTGCTTTAAAATGCGATTTGAATTTAGTCAAACCTATGATTTCATAATCATTTAAATAAGGGAAAACATACTCATTTTTAAAGGTTTTCATTTAAAACGAATTATCCCTTTAAATTGAGGTGAGTTCTTATCGGTAAACAATATATCACATCATCTATTTCTCTATTTGTAGATTTAATTAGACTTATTTCATTAGCACTAAATGAAATTTTATTTTGTTCAATATCAGAATTCCACCAAACTACTTTTGATTTGTGAACTATTAAACTGTAAAAATTTGATTTTTTTGTTGTAGTGTTAAAATAATTAACTCTATATCTATTTTCAATTGAATATATATGATTTTTTGATTTTATAATTTGCAATTGTTTCGAAAAATTGGAATTTTTAGAATCTATATTTTTAAATTCTTTTCCATCAAAACTATAACAACCTCCACCCCAAGTTGCTACTAATTTTTCATTATCACTTTCAAAAACATCTATAACAAAACTATTACTTAATCCTTGATTTCGGTTGAAGTTTTGAAATGTACTTCCGTTAAATTTAACTAGTCCATTATCTGTACCTAACCAAATAAAACCCTCTTTATCTTGAATAATTTGATAACACAAATCATGGGGTAAAGTACTGTTTGAGGAATTGTAGTGTGTTGTTTTGTATTGGGCTTTTGCCACAAGAAAAGTAAAAAACAATAATGTAGTTAACTTTTTCACTTTTTGTCAAGTATATTAATTTCGATTGGCTTCTATAATATTGTACATCTCAAGTGCTTTTCCATCGGTTAAAAGAGAAACAAAATGACAAATATGCAGTAATTGATCATATACAGTATCTTTTTTATGTTGAAAACGCTCTGGTAATAATTTTAGAATAATAATATCGTAATTTGATGCTTTGCCTTCAATGGTATTATGATAGGCTGTACAAAATTTATCCAATAAGGTGTTGATAATTTTGTAACCAATGACTTCTTTTTGAATCACTTCATGACATTGGTAAACATTCTTAACACTAATTTTAATTATGTCTTTCATTTGTGCGATGTACTGACTTTTATCCATTAAAGAATACGGAAAATCACCCTTAAAATAGCTTCTTCATTTTCCATAAATACCTTAACCGCATCATTGATTAAACTTCCAATAGCTAAGGCACGAAGGTAACTGATACGATCTTCTTTTGTAGTTAGTTGATTGTATTTGTTTTTGTCGATTCCGTTTTTAACTAATTTTATTAAGTATTCCAATGCGAATTCTTCCTGAATCAAACCTAAATTTATACCATCTTCAAAATCGATAATGGTGTAACAAATATCATCTGCTGCTTCTACCAAATAAGCTAATGGATGACGTTCAAAACCAATATCATTCCCCGTTTTATTTGGAATCATGCCTAATTCTTTGGCAACTTCATTAAAAAAAGCTTTGTCTTGCTGGAAAAACCCATATTTTTTATCACAAATCTTTGCTGTTGGTTTTTTGGTAAACTTTCTTTTGGGTATTTCATGAAAGTACCTAAAGTGGCAAAGGAAATTCGCAACGAGCCTTCAATTCCTTCTCTAGAAGTTGCTAAAACCGAAAAACCATTAGCATTTCCTTCAAAATCAATTAAATCTTGCCATTCTTTATCGGTTAGTTGCCCTTTAAAACGCAAACCATTTCCAGTTTTAAAATATTCACCAATGGCTTTTTCTCCTGAATGTCCAAATGGTGGATTTCCAATATCATGCGCTAATGAAGCCGCAGCAACAATAGCTCCAAAATCATTCATATGATACCCATGAATTTCACTTAAATAGGGATGTTTTTCAATGACTTGTTTTCCCACCAAACGACCTATGGAACGACCTACAACCGAAACTTCTAAGTATGGGTTAAGCGATTGTGAACGAAATCGGTTTTTGAAAGTGGAATTACTTGAGTTTTATCTTGTAAACTTCTAAAAGCAGATGAAAAAACGATTCGATCATAATCTACTTCAAAACCTAAACGGGTATCGTCTTGTTCTTTTCTTAGTCTTTTTCCAGTATCACCTTGTCTTTTTAAAGATAATAATTGTTCCCAGTGCATCATGTGAAGTTAGAATTATGAAATTAGAAGTACGAAAGTAAGTAATTTGATTAGATTATTGAAGTTTGCATTTAACATTTTAAAATCGGAAATTTCACTTCGATTCCCAAAAACAATTATACGATATTTTAATTTCTTACTTATCACTTAGATAAATAACTCTAATTAAATTCGATTTAATAACTTCTATAAATCGAGAAATACAGAATAGTGTTATTTTTAAATTTACATCAAAATATCTAATAGTCTTTTTTGAATTATCAAATATAACTTTAGTATTACTAATACTCTTTACAACAGTTATTACTATAATTGATTGAAAGATACATAACATTCCTATTTTATCTATCCAAAAAAGCCCCAAAAAGGGGCTTTGATTTGTTTAAAAATAATTTTAATTATTCGATAATAATTTTCTTAACTTCTTTTTTATCACCATCTTGAACAGTAACTAAATATACTCCAGATTGAATATTATTTAGTTGAATATTTTGGTTAAATATTCCATTATTTTGAAAATTATCTTCAAAAATTGAACGTCCTCCTATATCAAAAACACTTATTTTAACCTTATTACTAGAATTAGAAACAAAATTGACATTAAAACTTCCGTTATTAGGATTTGGAAATATAGAAAATTCTTGTAGCCCAAAAGATTCATTAGAAAGAGTTACTGTTGTTTCAACCCTACAAAGTGTTAATGTCGCACTACTAATTGTATTAGATGTACTTGTACTTTTAGCAGCTAATCTCCAAACACCTAAAGAACTTAATCCATCTAAGGTAGTAAAAGAAGATACAGGCTTGAAGGCAAGGCCCGAATTCGTATTAGCACAATCAAATGTAGCTCCCTCATCATCAAAAACAACATTTAAATTTGAAGCAGAAATTCCACATCCTGATGTTGGTCCATCAAAAGCAACATAATCTACAACACTTGAACCTGGTTTAACTAAACCAAATGAAACTTCATTTGTAGCTGTTGCTGTAGATACTATTGTTAAATTAGCATCAGTTATAATATAATCTTGTGTTATACCAGTAGCCGATGGTAAATTGAATGCAGACCAGCCAGTAGCCATTGAAACTGGTGTACTAAAAGTTCTTGTATAGTCAGTACATATTGTTTGTGATGTTACAGTATAACCAATGGAAATATTTTTTGATAATGCATAATAAATATTACCTACAGGTTCAATCATGATTCTACAATATGGAGCAGCAACGTTTGGAACAATAATATTTTCAGAACCATCATTTAAAGTATTTGCCACTAGAATTGAAAAAGTTACTCCGTTATCTGTTGATAATAAGATATTAACATTTGATGTATTTATCCCGTTTGCTGTTGTTCCTGAAACGCTCCATGTGATATTTTGTGTTGACCCTTGTGTCCATGATACATTTTCTACACTTGGCGATGTAACTGCAAAAGGTCCAACATTTGCTACATTAAGTGTTCATGTTTGCTCTTGCTGTTTGACCTCCATTAGGGGTTTGATTATCTCTTACTGTTAAGGCAAAATTCATTGTTCTAGCAACATTTGGTATTACTTCCCATGTAGGTGCTAAATTACCTGCCATAACTTCAGAAAATACAGGCATGTATCTATTTGGAGTGCTTTTAGGATTTAGTGATCTAAAATTTGGTGAATTTGTAGAAGTTGTAGTAGCAGTTGCAGTAGAAGTACCTGGATTTGTTTGTTCCCAGCAATAAGTCAACGATGCATTACCATCTATATCACTACCGTTCCCTTTTAATATAAATGCTGTTCCAAATGGGATTGTATAGTTTGTTAATGGTGCTATTGTAGGAGGTGTGTTATTATTATTTGCTTGAGCCGCACAATTACCCGTACCTGTCATAAATGTAGTCATTTTAGCAATACTTACTGTATGGAAATAAGCATCAGAATTTGACTGTACATTAACTCCTGAACAAATACCTGCATAAGCCATTATTGTTGTTCCACTTCCTGGTTCAACCGCATCTGCTGCACTTCTATTCCCAGTACAAGAACCTCCAGTACCATTAAAAGTGTGAGGGCCACCAAATTGATGTCCCATTTCATGAGCTACATAATCAACATCATATGGATCTCCTACAGGAGCTGATGAACCTGTAATACCTCTTGCTTTGCCTGATGTACATGGTGAATTAAGGGAAGCTAAGCCACCACCACCTGTACTTACAGTGTGTCCAATATCATAATTAGAAAATCCTATTGCAGCATCTATTTCTGTTTGACTTTCTGCAATTAATGCAGTTGCATTTGCATTTGAAAAATTATCAGATGTTATAAAAATAATTAAATCATTATTTGCAATTAAATTCATTCTCAGCGACATATCTTTTTCATAAATACCGTTTACACGTGTCATAGTAACAGTCATTGCAGATAATACAGCTGCTTTTTTTTGAGTTAAAGTACCAGAATTTAGTCCTGCTGCATTTACATGATAAGCTGCATATTCTATTGTACAAGCCATAGCTAAACGATATTGTCTAAATTTACCATCAGTAGCTCTTTGTAAATTTTCGGATGTTACTATTTCTTCTGCATCATCTTCTACTAAACATGAAAAGCTTCTAGAATTAGAGATATTATTTCTATTATATACTATATAATTATTTAAATCTTTTGTATAAGTATCAATATAATATGTTTCCGCTTCACCTGAAATCATCATTACATGCAATCCAAATAAAGTTGTACTAAAACGAATTGTTGCTGTTTTATCATCAAGACCCACACCAATATATGACTTAATTTCAGGAAATTTATCTGAAAGTCCCTTTTCCATTACTGGAGCTTCGTATATTGTGTATTTTGATAATTTCCCATTATAATCAGGAAAATCGATTACTAAATTTGAAGTTTTTCCTTCTGAATCTAGAGGAGCTTTAGAAAGCAATGCTTTCATAGCTGAAAAATTAACATTGAACAATTCATATTGAAAAGGCATATTTGCCCTTTCAAACTTTTCTAAAAGAATCATTTTATCTTCTGAGACTTTTGTCCATAATTTACTTTGTGAATAAGTAGTTATAGTACTTATAGCACAAATAATTAGCACTAGTAGAGTTTTTTCATTTTAAAATATTTTAAGCTAAATTAAAAAAAATAATGATTTAAAAATTATTTTTTACAATTAGACAATTTAAATTATTGGCTATGGTCTAAAAAATATATTTATTTACCACATAGATTTCACATAAATTACTTGAATTACATAGCGGTTTTATAGAAAATTTACATTTTACACATAGCATTTTGACTATCTAAACTTTTATAGAGCAAAGCGACTTTATACAAAATAATTGACATTTTCTTTCTATGTGGTTTACATATAATAATTAGACTAAAGCCAAATTATTAAATTATTTAAGGTTTATCGTTTGCCAAAAAGAAATTACTTGATTTTTTTGGATATTTATCATAACTGATATCACTAGGATTTTCTATTACTGATTTGATGTTTATTTTATCTCCAATTTTAAATTTTGACATAGTGTATTTATAATCCAATAAATATTCCCCACAGAAAAAGTTGCCTTTTTCATCTTGTTCAATTATTCCTGTATAAACTCCTTTATTTTCTTTAGCCATTTTTCTCTTTTTTTATTTGTTGCCAAAGGTACGAATTGAAATGCAATTCTTTAAAACAAAAACAGCCATCGTTTGATGACTGTTTTCTATTTTCTTTAATCTATTCTCAAGAACCACACATCTCACAATCGTCTGGTCCAGCTGCTTTAGAACGTTCTAGCATCGCTTTAAATTCTGCTTCTGTCATTTCTGGTTCTACTTCAACTGCAACAGCAACTGGTTCTGCTTTTTTATCATTATTCAAAGTAAACTTAATCGCATCTACTGCTGATTTTGTTCTTAAATAATACATTCCCGTTTTTAAACCGCTTTTCCAAGCATAAAAATGCATTGATGTTAATTTTGCCATTGTTGCTCCTTCCATGAACAAGTTTAACGATTGTGATTGGTCAATAAAATAACCTCTATGTCGTGACATGTCAATAATGTCTTTCATACTTAATTCCCAAACCGTTTTATATAATTCTTTAATATTTTGAGGAATAACATCTATATTTTGAACCGAACCATTATTACGCATGATTTCTTGTTTCAATGTTTCATTCCATAAACCTAAATTTACTAAATCATGCAATAAATGCTTATTTACAACGATAAATTCACCTGATAATACTCTTCGTGTGTAAATATTTGAAGTGTATGGTTCAAAAGCTTCATTATTTCCTAAAATTTGAGAAGTAGAAGCCGTTGGCATAGGTGCTAATAATAAGGAATTACGAACTCCTTTTTCCATAACTTCTTTACGAAGTGAAGCCCAATCCCATCTTCCTGATAATTCTTCGTCTTTTAAACCCCATAAATTGTACTGAAACTCTCCTTTAGAAATAGGTGAACCTTCAAATGAAGAATATGGTCCTTCTTCTGTAGCTAATTCCATTGAAGCGGTTACAGCTGCAAAGTAAATCGTTTCAAAAATTTCTTGGTTTAATTTTTTAGCTTCATCACTTGTAAATGGCAATCTTAACAAAATGAATGCATCTGCTAATCCTTGTACTCCTAAACCAATAGGTCTATGGCGTAAATTTGAATTTTCTGCTTCTTTAACTGGATAATAATTTCTGTCTATTACTTTGTTTAAGTTACGTGTAATTCTTTTGGTAACATCAAATAAGAATTGGTGATTGAATGTTCCATCTTCTACAAACATTGGTAAAGAAATAGAAGCTAAATTACAAACCGCTACCTCGTCTGGAGATGTGTATTCTAAAATCTCAGTACATAAGTTTGAGGAACGAATGGTTCCTAAATTTTTTTGATTTGATTTTCTATTTGCTGCATCCTTATACAACATATAAGGTGTTCCCGTTTCAATTTGAGATTCTAGTATTTTTTCCCAAAGCTCACGTGCTTTAATTGTTTTTCTTCCTTTTCCTGCATTTTCATAAGAAATATATAACGCATCAAATTCGTCTCCATATACATCGCATAATCCTGGACATTCATTAGGACACATTAATGTCCATTTTCCATCTTCTTCTACACGTTTCATGAATAAATCACACATCCACATCGCAAAAAATAAATCTCTTGCTCGCATTTCTTCTTTTCCTGTATTCTTTTTCAAATCTAAGAAATCAAAAATATCTGCATGCCATGGTTCAATGTATATAGCGAAACTTCCTTTACGTTTTCCTCCACCTTGATCTACATAACGTGCCGTATCGTTGAAAACACGTAACATAGGAACAATTCCGTTTGAAGTTCCATTTGTACCACGAATATAAGAACCTGTTGCTCTTACATTGTGAATTGCTAATCCAATTCCACCAGCTGATTGTGAAATTTTAGCCGTTTGTTTTAATGTATCATAAATACCATCTATACTATCGTCTTTCATGGTTAATAAGAAACAAGATGACATTTGAGGTTTTGGTGTTCCTGCGTTGAATAATGTAGGAGTTGCATGTGTAAAGAACTTCTTAGACATTAACTCATAAGTTTCAATTGCCGAATCGATATCGTTTAAATGAATACCAACAGCAACACGCATTAACATGTGTTGTGGACGTTCTGCTATTTTTCCACTTATTTTTAATAAATAAGAGCGTTCTAAGGTTTAAACAAGTAATCGTAGTTGAAATCGCGATTGTATATAATAGTAGAATCTAATCGTTCTGCATTTTCCATGATTACCTGATACACTTCATCTGATAACATAGGAGCTTCTAGATTTGTACGTGGGTTCACATATTTATACAAATCGGTCATGGTTTCTGAGAACGACTTAGTTGTATTTTTATGTAAATTAGAAACGGCAATACGCGCTGCTAATTGTGCATAATCTGGATGTGTAATGGTCATGGAAGCAGCAGTTTCGGCAGCTAAATTATCCAATTCTGAAGTGGTTACTCCATCATATAATCCTTCGATTACTCTCATGGCTACTTTAACTGGATCAACTAGTTCATTCAGTTCATAGCATAAGAATCTAATTCTGTCGGTAATTTTATCAAACATTACTGGCTCTCTTCTTCCGTCTCTTTTTACTACATTCATTTTACTACTGTTTATTTGTTTCTGGTTAATTGCATTGACTACTCTTTACTTCCTAGCCCTGATGGAAGTGGAAATCCTTTTTTATAGATGCTTTGAAAGCTCATTATGGTATCTATAAAAAAGATTGTAACGAACAGCAGGAACAAGGTTTTATTCTTTGCCCTAAAGATTCGCTTCCAATTATTTATATTGTTATTACAGTGGACAACAATTATTTTTTTGTTTATTTAAAAATCAGCGTCAAAGCTAATTTTTGTAGATTCAGAATCACCACTGTTCATTACTCCAGCTTTTTGGTATTCTGCTACTCTTTTTTCAAAGAAATTTGTTTTTCCTTGAAGTGATATCATGTCCATGAAATCGAATGGATTTGAAGCATTGTATTCTCTTTCGCATCCTAATTCTACTAACAATCTATCAGTAACGAATTCTAAATATTGTGTCATAAGGTTTGCGTTCATTCCTATTAAACTTACAGGAAGGGACTCTGTTACAAACTCTCTTTCGATAGTTAGAGCATCGATAATTATGGTTCTAATTCTATCTTTTGGCACTTTATTTACTAAGTGATGGTTGTGTAAATGCACTGCAAAATCGCAGTGAACACCTTCATCACGAGAGATCAATTCATTTGAAAAGGTTAATCCTGGCATTAAACCTCGTTTTTTTAACCAAAAGATGGAACAAAAAGCTCCTGAAAAGAAAATTCCTTCAACAGCTGCGAAAGCAATTAGGCGTTCAGCAAAAGAATCAGATTCTATCCATTTCAAAGCCCAATCTGCTTTTTTCTTAATGGCTGGAAATACTTCGATTGCGTGAAAAAGTTTATTTTTCTCCACTTCGTCTTTTACATAAGTATCGATTAATAGAGAATAAGTTTCACTATGAATGTTTTCCATCATGATTTGGAATCCATAGAAAAATTTAGCTTCTGCATATTGCACTTCATTTACAAAATTTTCAGCTAAATTTTCATTAACAATACCATCTGAAGCAGCAAAAAAGGCTAAAATATGTTTGATAAAATATTTTTCATCATTATTTAACTTGGTGTTCCAATCACTTATATCTTGATGTAAATCTATTTCTTCAGCCGTCCAAAAACTAGCTTCCATTTTTTTATACCATTCCCATATATCATGATGTTTGATAGGAAAAATAACGAAACGATCTTTATTTTCTTGTAAAATGGGTTCGACTGCCAACATATTCATTTGATTTTTTGTGTTAATAACGAGAGATTTTCTCTAAAATTAGCTGACTACAAAGTTTATAAAATGATATGACAAATGAAAGCCAAACTTATTCACAATTGAGGTAAGTTTTTAACAACGAGTAAATAAATTCTTACTGAAAAATATTTTACAACTATTTGAAATACAGTTTGTTGTAAATAAGTAAATCAATTGTTAAATAGTCGCTAACAGCAGTAAATAGCTTTGCTAAGGTGTGTTTTTTAATCGAAAAATAAAGTCTTATTTTTTTAAATCTTGTGCTACTTTTTCCAATTCGTCATACCATTGTTGTCCGAATTTTCGAACTAAAGCTTCTTTGACAAATTTATAAACTGGAACCTCTAATTCTTTTCCTAAAGAACATGCGTCTGAACAAATGTGCCATTTATGATAATTAACCGCAGCAAAATCGGAATATTCTTTTACACGAACAGGATATAAATGACAAGAAACTGGTTTTTTCCAATCTATTATTCCTTGATTATAGGCTTGTTCAATACCACAAAGAGCTGTTTTACCATCAAAAATTACATATGCACAATCTTTACCGTCTATTAAAGTAGTTTCAAATTCCCCATCTTCTCCTGTAACAAATTTTCCTTGTTCTTCTATTACTTTAATACCTTCTTTACGAAGAAAAGGTTTTACTTTAGGATAAATCGCTTCTAATATTTTTGTTTCTGCAAGTTCTAATGGTGCCCCAGCATCACCATCGACACAACAAGCTCCTTTGCAAGCTGATAAGTTACAAACAAATTCTTTTTCTAAAATTTCTTCTGAAATGATGGTTTTATTAAGCTGAAACATAAGTATAAAATTGTTTTGCAAAGGTAAGTGTTTGATTCGATTAAATGAACACTAGTTTTACAAAGCAATTATTATTTCTATAGTAGTTATTCTTATCTTTGCATAATGAATCTTACCGAATTACTAAACTGGAGGGATGTTTTTACTGTGAGCATGATTTTGTTTGCAGTAATTGATATTATAGGAAGTATTCCAATTATTGTTGATTTACGTAGTAAAATAGGTCATATCCAATCTGGAAAAGCTACCATAGTATCGGCAATAATAATGATTGCGTTTCTTTTTGTAGGAGAAGAAATTTTAAAATTAATAGGTATTGATGCTAATTCTTTTGCAGTTGCTGGTTCGTTTGTTTTATTTTTTCTTGCTTTAGAAATGATTTTAGGTATTCGATTATATAAAGAAGATAACCCAACAACAGCTTCAATTGTGCCTATTGCTTTTCCATTAATTGCTGGTGCAGGAACGATGACAACTTTATTGTCTTTACGATCAGAATATGCTAAAGTTAATATTATTATAGCTATTATAATAAATGTATTAGTAGTTTATGTGGTATTAAAATTATCCGGAAAGATTGAAAAAATTCTTGGTCAAAATGGTTTGGGAATTATTCGAAAAATATTTGGTGTTATTTTATTAGCTATTGCTGTGAAATTATTTGGTGCCAATGTGAAACAATTATTCATTTAAAATTTATAATCATGAAAATATTTAGTATTGTAGTAATTATTCTAGCCTCTTTGTTGATTGCTTTTAATATTATTAAGTTAGACTTTCAAAATCTATTTGAAGGTAATAGCATTGTTGCATTGATAGGAATTGTATCGGGTTTGTGTGCTATCCTGTTAATGGCTATTTATTTAGTTTCCAAAAAAATTGAAGAGAAAACGAAATAAGGTTTTAAATTCCAAAATAGGACGTCTAAAATCTTGTAATTTGGAATTTAAAAATTGATTATTTCTTATGTATGATGTTTTAATTATTGGTGGTGGTGTTTCGGGTGTTTCTTGCGCTTTATTATTAGGTTCGGCTAAAAACAAAGTATTTGCATCTGATAAAAAAATTGGAATTATTGCACATCAAAAAGCTTCTTCTTTACAAAATGGTATTTACAATAATGTATATGGCATTCCTGCTGGAAAATTGGGTTCTGAATTACTAACCGAAAGTTTGTCACATTTAAGTGAGCAATATCCTCATGTTGAGCAAATTTTTAACGAAAAAGTGTTGAAAATTAATTTTTAATGATGCTTTTGAAGTGATTACCAATGCAAACATTTTTATTACCAAAATAATTGTAGTTGCTGTTGGTTCAGGAAGTCCGTTTTTAATTGAAGGGTTAGCGGAATATGTCATTCCAAATAAAAAAGCACTTCCTGAAAAAAATAGAATTCAATTGCAAAATGAAGATCATTTGGTAACCGAAGGAATTTATGTTTGTGGCACATTAGCTGGATTAAGAAGTCAATTGTCTATTGCTTCTGGAAGTGGTGCAAGTGTTGCTGGTGATATTTTAACGTTGTGGAATGACGGTAATCATGTTCAAGTTCATGATGCTATAGGAAAGTAAGTTGTTTTAAGATTTTAAAAAATCATAAAGGTTGATTTCCAATGAAATTATATGTTCTGAAGTTTTTAGATCATTTTGATTCAATAAATTTTTATTCCAACCATAATATAAATTTATCAAACTGAATAAGGAAATTCCAAGTTTTGGCATTAACCTAACTTGATTACTAATATCTGTAAAAATGTAATCACTTGCTATTTGAGCAGTTAATAAAGAAAAACTGACTTCGTAAGAAATTCTTGCTCCAAATGCATTTTTATTTCCAATTCTTAAATATTCAAGTCCACCACCTATATTTTGAACCAATAATGCAAATCCTCCATATCCTGGATCTTTCTGTGGATAAGATGAAATGATATAAGAAACTCCTAATTCTAAATCTTTAAAATATCCAAGAGAATAACGATAACCATTATTATTTTCCCATGGATTAAGTTTAAATTTTTTACTACTTATCCCTTCTAACTTCTGAGAATTACAAGTATAAAAAAATCCAATTAAAAGTATTACTAAAAAAAATCTACCCATTCACTATAGTATAATTTACTTCATCTCTAAAACCTTTTTAATCATAGCATCTTCTGAAAGAATAATTTCATAATAACTATTGTCATCAAAAAGTTGTTTCACAAACTCTGCATATAAATATTTTTTTAATTTTTTCTTTATCGGAAAAATTGAGTAAAATACCGCTTTCTGAAATGTATTTTTTAAAAGCATTAAAATAGTCCTCTTTTT
>JAAURU010000440.1 GCA_012032075.1 Flavobacterium sp. | reverse complement strand
TGGTTGTCGCGCATGCGGCCGGAGGCCGAGGTCATCAGTCAGGCGCTGATCCAGGACGAAGGCCGCTACTATGATGTGCTGACAGTGCGGTCGGGCGGCAAAGAGGAACAGATCCACATGAGCAGACCAATTCTCAATAAAAACTAATAATGATTTAGTAATTTCTTCAATTTCTTGATCAGTCAATTTTCTATTGGATTGATATATCCAAATTTTTGAATGCAATGGTAAACTATCAAATGGTACGTACATTAATTTTTAATTATGTCTGTGATTATTTTTGAGAAATAAATTTATTAAGTTTTATGTCATAAATATCTAATTCATAATAATATACTTCAACTTCTGAATTTGGTTTTAAAACTTTATCAGTTAGCAAATAAGCATTATCAAAGTTGGTTAAAACTATAAAATCATGATTTTTGCCATTAGTTTCTGTAACCTTTAAAGTTAGATAATTAACTGTTGAAATGGATTTTACTTTACCTTCAACAACTAAATCTTCTTCAAAACTTTCCTCATCATTACTTTCATTAGCTTTTTCATCTTTTGCAATTTTACTTCTTCCAAGTGCCAATATTACATCGGGACAAATATTTACCATTTGTAAAGCAATTTTTTCTCCAAAAGCTCTCATTTCTGCAGAATTAGAAAAATCTAAACGTTCACCTTCTTTAAACATATCAATATTTTTCTGGTAACTTGAAAGCATACATACTCCTAATTCAGCAGTCAATTTATCATCAAGAGGTTTATTTAAATCTTCTTTCTTTTTTGAAATACAGTCACAAGTTTCCTTAGCAATAATTTCCATAGCTTTTTCTTGTGAAAAACTAGGTTAGCTATAAGTAAAACTAATATCAATAATTTATTCATCTTACAAATCCTGAGCGTTAGCTATTAATTCAGCAATATCCATTACTTTTATTGAACCTTCCTTTTCTTTATTTTTAACACCATCAGTCATCATAGTATTACAAAATGGACATCCTGCTGCAATAATTTCTGGTTCTAAAGCTAAAGCTTCCTCTGTTCTTTCAATATTAACTTCTTTATTTCCTTTTTCTGCTTCTTTAAACATTTGCGCACCACCAGCTCCACAACATAAACCATTTGCTCTTGAGCGTTTCATTTCTACTAATTCAGCATCTAATTTTTGAATCAAATCACGAGGTGCTTCATATACTTGATTTGCTCTTCCTAAATAACATGGGTCATGAAAAGTTATACGTTTCCCTTTAAATTGTCCACCCTCAATTGTCAAACGTCCATCATCTAATAAAGATTTTAAAAATTGTGTATGATGTACTACTTCATAGTTTCCACCTAGTTCTGGATATTCATTCTTAAGTGTATTAAAACAGTGCGGACAAGCCGTTACAATTTTTTTAATTTCATAAGCATTCATGATTTCTATATTAGTCATGGCTTGCATTTGAAATAAAAACTCATTTCCTGATCGTTTTGCTGGATCACCTGTACAACTTTCTTCTGTTCCTAAAACAGCAAAAGAAATATTTGCCCTATTTAAAATTTTCACAAAAGCTTTGGTAATCTTTTTTGCCCTATCATCAAAACTTCCTGCACAACCTACCCAAAATAAAACCTCTGGTTGTTTTCCTTCAGCAATCATTTCAGCCATTGTTGGCACAATTATACTATTTTCTGACATATTTTATATTTTATATGGTATTATTTGATTTAAATCAAACAAAATATTTATTTATAATTGACTTATTTGATATTCATTTCCAATTAAGACCAATGCTATTTTTTACTTTATTAATTGTACTTTACTAATTTTCGTTTTTCCAATTTAATCTATCCATTTGGTTATACTGCCATGGAGCACCATTGTTTTCAATATTTGTCATCATATTGTTTAATTCCATTGGTGCAGCACTTTGCTCCATTACTAAATAGCGTCTCATATCCATAATAATAGATAATGGACTAATATTTACTGGACATTCTTCTACACAAGCATTACATGAAGTACACGCCCAAAGTTCCTCAGTAGTAATATAATCATTCAATAAAGATTTTCCATCATCAACAAAAGTTCCCTTATTCAAATCTATATTATTTCCTACTTCGGTTAATCTGTCTCTTGTGTCCATCATAATTTTACGAGGAGATAATTTTTCCCAGTAATATTAGCAGGACAAGCCGATGTACATCTACCACATTCTGTACAAGTGTATGCACTTAATAGTTGTACCCAATTCAAATCTTGCACATCAGAAGCTCCAAACTTAGCTGGAACAGCATCTGGATTTGCTGGTGCTGCAAATGGATCGGCTGATGGATCCATCATTAATTTTACTTCATTGGTTACACTTTCTAAATTATCAAATTGTCCTTGAGGATTTAAATTGGCAAAATAAGTATTTGGGAAAGCCAATAAAATATGCAAGTGTTTAGAGAAATATAAATAGTTTAGAAATACTAAAATTCCACATATATGTAACCACCATGCTGTTCTTTCAATTAAAAACACAACATTATTCTCCATGCCATCAAAGATTGGTGCAATAAATTGCGATACTGGAAAACTTCCCGCTTGATGATAGTGACCAAAACCACCTTGAACATACTGCAGATGCAAATCGGCAGCATTCATCGTTAGAAACAATGTCATTAATACCACCTCAAAATAAAGAATATAATTCGCATCTTTTTTAGGAAAACCTTCCATTTCTGGTTTCCAAAAGCGTTGCAATTTAGATACATTCCTTCTTGTCCAAAAGATAACAACAGCTATTAAAACTAATAATGCTAAAATCTCAAATGATGCAATTAAGAAGTCATAAAAACATCCTAAAAATGCGAAAATCCTGTGGGTTCCAAATAGACCATCTATAATGATTTCTAAAACCTCTAAATTGATAATCACAAAACCTACATATACAATAATATGAAGAATACCAGCTATAGGTCTTTTAACCATTTTAGATTGTCCAAGAGCAATCATAGCCATATTCTTCCATCTAGCAGAAGGATTATCTTTTCTATTTACATCGCTACCTAAATTAATATTACGAATTAAT
>JAAURU010000439.1 GCA_012032075.1 Flavobacterium sp. | reverse complement strand
TTAACTTGCGTAAAAGAAATGCGTGCGCAAGCTGAAAATGTGTCTCGTGTGCATTCTATTTATGTTGTAGATGATGAAAATAGATTAAAAGGAAGATTATCGTTAAAAGATTTGCTAACAACTTCTACCAAAACACCTATTATCGAGGTTTACATACCAAAAGTAGATTACGTTCGTGTAGATACTGAAAATGTAGAAGTAGCACGTATTATGCAAAATATGACTTGGAAGCCATTCCTGTTGTAGATGAATTAGGAAGACTTGTAGGTCGAATTACCATTGATGATATTGTCGATGTAATTAAAGAAGAAGCCGATAAAGATTACCAGTTAGCAGCAGGTATCTCACAAGATGTTGAAGCTGATGATAGTATTTTAGAACTCACAAAAGCTCGATTACCTTGGTTAGTTTTAGCTTTATTTGGAGGTTTTATTTCAGTAAAAGTTTTAGGTTTATACGAACCAGCTATGAATGTTCACCCAGAACTATTTTTCTTCACACCACTTATTGCTGCAATGGCTGGAAATGTTGGAGTACAATCTTCTGCGATTATTGTACAAGGTTTAGCAAACAATGCTTTATCAGGTTCACTTTTAAACCGTTTGTTAAAAGAATTATCCTTAAGTTTATTAAACGGAGCTATTCTAGCAGTTTTATTAATTATAGGAAGTTACTTTCTATTAAATATCGATGTAAAAACTGGAATAACCGTTTCTTTAGCTTTACTTTCAGTAATTATAATGGCTTCTTTGATTGGAACTTTTATTCCTATTATTTTAGATAAATATGGAGTCGATCCTGCACTTGCCACTGGACCATTTATCACAACTAGTAATGACATTATGGGAATTATTATCTTCTTTACAATTGCAAAAGTTATTTTAGGGTTTTAATAACTCTTTTGATAAGTTATATTTGTGGAACTGAAATTAAGAAATATAATATGTAAATTTGGTTGAATTAAAATAAATGGTTTGAATACATCAGTTGAAAATATAAGTATCGAAGAATTTAGCAAAAAAAACTATCAAGTTGAACTTATTGAACCCAACAATAAAGCTATACTAACTCATTATTTGCATAATTTTAGAAATGGGATTGCAGAACACTATAAAAATGGAGCTGAGAAAGTGCTAAACGATTTTATTGAATATAAACATAATGAAGAACAAGTTTCAATTGTAGCAGAAAGTGCTATTCAACAATTGCTTTTTGAAGTAGAAAGTGTTCCTTTTCCAACTCCTGAAAATTACACTTTTAATTTTATTGATTTATTTGCAGGAGTTGGAGGGTTTAGATTAGCACTTCAAAATGTTGGTGGAAAATGTGTTTTTACTAGTGAATGGGAAAAAAGCGCTCAAAAAACATATAGAGAAAATTTTGGAGAAGTTCCATTTGGTGACATTACAAAAAATAGTATAAAGAACTTTATCCCTCAAAACTTTGATATATTATGTGCTGGTTTTCCATGTCAAGCATTTTCAATAGCAGGTTATCAAAAAGGATTTACAGATACTAGAGGAACATTGTTTTTTGATATTGAACATATAGTTAAAAAGCATAGACCAAAAGTAGTTTTTTTGGAAAATGTAAAAAACTTGGTTTCACACGATAAAGGAAATACTTTTAAAGTAATAATTTCAGTTTTAGAAAAGAAATTAGGTTATAAAGTATATTCTAAGATTTTAAATTCAATGACACACGCAAATATTCCTCAAATAGAGAAAGAATATTTATTGTTGCATTTGATCCAAATCAAGTTAAAAACTTTTTAGATTTTAAATTTCCATCAGAAATTAAACTTACAAAAACGATACATGATGTTTTAGAAAAAGGAAAACAAAATGACAATCTTTATTATAAAGAAAGTCATCCTTATTATAAAGAATTAGAAAAAACCATGATTTCCAGAGATACTGTTTATCAATGGAGAAGGGTTTATGCGAGAGAAAATAAAAGTAATGTTTGCCCAACTTTAACTGCAAATATGGGAACTGGTGGACATAATGTGCCTTTAATAAAAGATGATTTTGGTATTAGAAAATTAACTCCAAAGGAATGTTTTTTATTTCAAGGTTATCCTAATAGCTATATTCTACCAAACATTGCAAATAGTAAACTTTATATGCAAGCTGGAAATTCAGTTACAACTTCATTAATAGAGAGAATTGGTAATGAAATAATTAATGTTTTATGAAGTCATTTGCCGAAATAGATATTGAAAATGGAGGTAACTATATAGAATTGCTTTCAGCCATTTCAAAACTTTCTAGTCTATTTAGTGATAATTCTATTCCGTATATAAATTATAGGGTTGCAGAAAATATTTTTTGTAGAAGTTTTAATGCAAATAATTTATCTCGTTCAGATACGGCTTTTGATGCAAATTATAATTCAATAGGGGTAGGGTTGAAAACCTTTACTTGTAATACAAATAGTAGTACTGAAAAAATAGCTGAATTCAATTCTTTATCAAAATTATTATCTACATACAAAGGTAAAGAACTTGCTATTAAATTAAGCGAGTTTAGGAATGATAGAATTAATTTGGCAAATAGGCTTTATAATATTGATAATTCAATTTATCATATCGTAGCTCGAAAAGAAAAGGAACTTTTACTTTTTGAAACAGATTATAAATCAATTAATATTGAAAATATTCATTCTGTAAAAAATAATAAATCAAGCTTACAATTTGAAGATGGGGACAATTTCTATTCTTTCAACTATTCTAAAAGTACTCTTTTCAGAAAATTTTTTATTCCAACTAATGCTTTTAGGTTAGCAATAGAGATAATAGATGATCCATATTCTTTATTACTTGAATTATTTAAAAATAAAGATTTAACACCAGCTACCGACAAACTTTTAAAAGGTGTCAATTATGTTATATTACCTCTTTATAGTATTCGAAAAAACGAAAAGTTTGTTTTTGAAAGAAGCGGTTTAAATCAATGGAATGCAAATGGCAGGAAAAGAGATTATGGAGAAGTTTATATTCCAATAAGAGCTGAGTTACACAAAAAATATCCAAATTTTTTCCCAAAAAGAGATGAGATTTTTA
>JAAURU010000438.1 GCA_012032075.1 Flavobacterium sp. | reverse complement strand
AAATCCGTAATCTTTTTAAAATTTTAATAAAAAAAAGGATTCGCAAAAATTGCGAATCCTTTTAATGTGATAATTTAAGTTTTACTATTTCGTTTTCTTAACGTATTGTGTCAAAATAACAATATGTTGGTTCTCTACTCGACCTTCAATTTGTTCGGCATTATCCCAAACTAACTTGATGCTATGTACTGCTGCTCCTCTTTTTGCAGTGAAGTTTGCACCTTTAACATCTAAATCTTTTATTAAAACTACAGAATCTCCATCTAATAGAACATTACCATTAGAATCTTTATGAATTATTTTATTCTCTTCTTCAATCTCACCTGTTGCTTTTGCCCAATCTAACGCTTCTTCATCTAAATACATCATTTCTAACATGTCTATATTTTTTAAACGAGCATGCATTCTCCAAGAAATAATTTGAACAGGAAGGTTTTCATTCCACATACTTTCATTTAAACATCTCCAGTGATTTAAATCTGTTTTTTCAGGATTATCAATTTGGTCGATGCAAGTTTTACATGCTAAAATGGATTGTTTTAAACTTTCTTCTGTATTTGGAGCAACATTAAAAACAGTTAGATTATATTCATTACTACACAATTCACATTTTGAATCACTTCTGTCTTTTAACTTTTTTTCTATTAAACTCATTATTATAAATTAAAACTTGCTCCAATAGAAAAATTAAATTGATTGTTATATTTTTCAAACCCTACAGGGTCATTTTCGTATGTTGCTATTGGAAATTGAAATTCAGAATAGACACCAAAACCATCAGTAAAAAAATAACGTACACCTAAATGTGCTCCAAAGTTTTTAACACCAATATTTAATCCTGGATAAATATCAATTTTTTCTTCGATATTAAAAATATCTGCAATGTTTGCACTAAATCTCGCTCTTATATCGAAACGATCATCAAAATTAGGTTTCTCACCTAATACTTCTTCAATGCCTAATAAGTAGCTGGCTGTAAAACCAAAAGACATATTACTACCAAGACCTTGATCAAATGTAGCAATAACACCAGTACCTTTTTCTTGAAGATTAGCACCTACTTGAAACTTTTTATCTCCTTTACCTGAAAATACTTGTGCGCTGGATACTCCAGTTACAAATAACATAAATAAAAATATTGTTTTTTTCATCTTAAATTAAATTTCTAACAAAGATAAAAATATTAGTTAATTTCTCCCTTTTTCATTTGGATAAAGCTCAATTAATTGTTGACTTTGCCAAAATTCTTTTGTTTCAACATTTAAAATAGATAGAGGTCCTTTAAAAGCAGCACCAGTATCAACATTACATATATTAGCTACCTGAAAAGGAATAGTTTTACCAATTCTTGTTACAGGTGTGTGTCCTATGTAAATTTCATTATACAATTTTAACCGGCTTGGATAAAATTCATTCTCTTCTGAAAGATTAGGATTTAAAGAGAGTGCAGTCTCCCACAAAGTTCTATCCCAGTAAAAAGAGGGTTTGAAATACTCATAATCAACACCTTTCAAATTTGTAAAACCAGCATGAATAAACAATCTGTTTTTTCATCTAAAAAATATGGTTGAAGTTCATTAAGAAAGATAATATGCTTTTCTACAGTTCTTCTATTAATATTTTTATAAGCTTCAACAGTACTTTCACCACCATGAATAAACCACTCTTTATTATATGTGTTTGTTTTTAAGTAGTTTAGAAGTAAATCATCATGATTTCCTTTTATAAAAATATAATTTGGTTTTCTTTAATTCAATTAATAATCCAATACTTCGGGAGATTCACTCCAACCATCAACATAATCTCCTAAGAAAATTAATCGATCCTGTTTTGCTATAGGTGCTTTATTCAAAATTTGAATCAAAGCTTTCAATCCACCATGTATATCTCCAATAACAAATGTTTTCATTTTTTGATTCATATATATTTAATATAAAGCATTTTATACAGCTAAAACTTTAACAAAATCGGCAATAAACTTGTAAAATTAAAACTTTGTAACACCTTATTTTTGAAATAACAAAAATAAGGTGTTACAAAAGAGATAAATTATAGTAATACACAAATTTCGCAAAGTAATAAAAATAGTAATAATAACAAATTAAAATTTAGTAGTATGAAAAAAGCAGTTTTTTTAATCAGTATGATTTCGGCAGTATTAGTTTCAACAACTTCATGTACAACAGATAGTTATGATAAAGACATGGAAAACAGTTCAGTTATACAAAGTACTGAAACAACTGTTGCAACCGACCCAATCATAATACCAAAAAAAGACTAATTCCCTAATCCATAAACTTAATAATTAATTCCTTATGAAAAAGTCAATATTTTATATAACAATATTATTTATATTTTTTTCGTTACTTATATCATGTACAACAGATAGTTATGATAAAGACATGGAAAACAGTTCAGTAATTCAAAGTGATTACACAACTGTTGCAACTGATCCAATTATAATACCAAAAAAAGACTAATTCCAAAAACCATTAATTTAATTACACTATGAAAAAGCCAATTTTTTATATTGCAACATTTTTTAATTCTTCTATTAACTGCATCTTGCACAACAGATAGTTATGATAAAGATATGGATAATTCAACGATTCAAACCAATGAAAATACTGATTCAACTGATCCAATTATAATACCAAAAAAGACTAATTTAAACATAACATAATTATGAAAAAAGTAATTTATACACTGACAGGATTACTTATAATTTCCTCTTTAGTAATTTCTTACATGAGTATTGATTTGAAACAAGAATATAAAAACACTGAAAAAAAAACAATTAAAAATCATATCGTAATTTTAAAAGAAGGTAGTTCTTATAATCCATTACTGATATTAAAAAAAAGATTAATTGCTTTATTAAAATCACTAAATTTGTTTAAATACAAACCATTTTAAAATTTTTGCATTTGAAACAAAAAATAAATGAGAAAAGACCAAAAAAACCAAAAAAATGAAAAAAATTAAACAACCTGCCGAAGCCAAAAATAAAAAAATTGCCTAAAAATTTGGAATGAAGGACGAAAAATTTTTTTTACATTTAGGGATTTTTTGCTA
>JAAURU010000035.1 GCA_012032075.1 Flavobacterium sp. | reverse complement strand
ATTTAATTAAATGTTTTTACCTTTCTTTTTTTCACCCAAATAAAACAATGGGAAAGTTTTTTGAAACTTTTACCTTTCTTTAGCAGCAACTTGCTCTTTTTTTAATATCTATTAGGTAAGCTTCTTTATTTTCACTTGCTTCAACTCCTTCAATAACAAATTGTTTTTTTATATATTGATTAAACATTTCTGAAGCATTTGTTCGATTGGCATCAATACCCATAGAACTTAATATATCTAATTTAGTTTTTATTTTGTCATTATCGCTTCGCATATCTTTTGTAAAATTTGCAAAAAAGCTAATAAAGCACCTACTATAACTACCATTACTACAGAAAAAATAATGGTATATACGTTTGAATCTGTACGTTTTGTTGCCATAATTATGCGATTTGAGTTTTTAATCGTTTCATTCTTCTCTTAACATTTCCTTGAACTACATAATGGTCAATTGTAGGTGCAAAAACATTCATTAACAAGATTGCCATCATTACACCTTCTGGATAAGCTGGATTAAAAACACGAATTAATATACTTATAAAACCAATTAGAAATCCATATATTATTTTACCTTTTCCAGTTTGTGCTGCCGAAACAGGATCTGTAGCCATAAAAACAATACCGAATGCTAATCCAACAACAACTAAATGATTCCACCAATTAAAACTCATTAAACTATAAAATTTACTTCCTTCTAAAATTACACCCGAAGAAACTAAACTATTAAAAAAGAATCCCATAACCGATGCACCTACAATCGCAGATATCATAATTCTTGCACTACCAATTCCTGTAAGAATTAAAAATAAACCTGATAATAAAATTATTAGTGTTGAAGTTTCTCCTATAGAACCTGGGATAAAACCAAGAAAAGCATTCATAGCATCCCAATGTTCTGGTAAAGGTTTATTTTGTGCTAAAGCACCTAAAATAGTTTCTCCCGAAATAGCATCTACTCCATTTGTTTTAGTAACTCCATCTACTGCTCCATGAACCCATACTTTATCTCCAGACATCCAAGCTGCCCAATTGAAAAATAAAAATGCACGAATAGTAAGGGCTGGATTTAGTACATTCATCCCAGTTCCACCAAATAATTCTTTTGCTATAATTACACCAAAGGCAACTGCAACAGCAAGCATCCATAAAGGCAAATCTACTGGCATTACAAGAGGCACTAACATTCCAGTTACTAAATAACCTTCTTCAACATCATGTTTTTTTACTGTTGCAAAATAAATTCAATACCTAAACCTACACCATATGAAACAATTAACATTGGAAGAATCTTCTTTAATCCAATTATAAAGTTATCTATACTTAAAAAATCTGCCACACCATTAATTGCTAAATTGTGTTGGTAACCTGCATTAAACATTCCAAATATTAATACTGGTATCATTGCCATGATTACAGTATTCATTACACGTTTCAAATCAGCTGCATCTCTAACATGCGAGCCAGAATGAGTTGTAATATTCGGCAAATAAAGAAAAGTGTGCAAAGCACCAAAACTTTGTTCAAACTTAGTTCCTTTATACTTTTCTTTTAACTTATGTAAATTTTGTTTTAATCCCATTTTTTGTGATTTTAAAATTTATTGATTAACCAACTTCATTTATCATTACATCTAGTCCTTCTCTAACAATTCGTTGATGATCCTGTTTAGAAACACAAACATATTCAGTTAGCGCAAAATCTTCTGGTGCAACTTCATAAATTCCTAAAGCTTCCATTTGATCGATATCTTTCACTAAAATAGATTTTAGTAATTCTAAAGGATAAATATCTAGTGGGAATACTTGTTCATATTTTCCTGTTAGTACAAATCCTCTATGCTCACCATTTGTATTAGTATTCAGATCATACTTTTTCTTTGGTGTTAAAAAAGAAAACATATTAGCCCTATAAATACTAAATTTATTAGGCCGTGGTAAATTCCAACCAAAGAAATCATAATCATCTCCTTCTGGAATTACCGTGATTTGACTATGATAAAAACCTAAAGAATCTTCTTTGGTTTTCTTATCACCAGTTAATACGTTACCACTTATAATTCTATAATTTCCCTCTTTTAAATTTCCAGCAACAACATCACTAATTTGAGCACCTATAATCGTTTTAACATAAGACGGGTTTTCAAAACCTGAACCCGTTAATGCTACAAGTCTTTCTGGATTATATCTACCTGTTAACAGTAATTCTCCAATAATTACTACATCTTCGATTCTAACAGTCCAAACTTTTTCTCCTTTGTTTATAGGGTCAATTTTTGCAATTTGAGTAGAAACTAAACCTACAGGATGCACTCCTATTCCTTTGTGCACTTCAACACCTTCGACAGAAGGCATAAAGCTTGATTTAGGATCTATAGTTACATGAACTTTACCAGGAGTTAACTTTACCAAAGCGCTAAAACCTGCTTCTAACTGTTCTTTCTTACTGTTTAATGTAAAATCTAAATCAGCTTCTAAAGGAGCAGAATTAATTCCTGAAATAAATATAGCTTTTGGAGTGTCAGCAGAATTAGCAACAATATCATAAGGACGTTGTTTAATAAAAGGCCAACAACCAGAAGCTAACAAATATTCTTTAATTTCTTCTCTTGAAAGTTCTTTAGGATTTTTTTGTTGTGCTCTAAATAAGTATCTTGATGATCAGCTGCAATTTTAACTTCTAAAATTACTCTTTTTTCACCACGTATAATCTCACTTATGATTCCACTTACAGGAGAAACAAATTTTACAGCTTCATCCTTTTTTGAATAGAAAATCACTTCACCTGCTTTTACAGTTGCACCCTCTTTAAGAACCATTTTTGGGGTTACACCATGAAAATCTGAAGGTTTAATAGTATAGACTTTCGATCGCGATGTTTCAGTTATTTTTTTTACTGCTTCACCTTTCAACTTAAGGTCTAAACCTTTTTTAATCCGAATGTCTTTTGACATGTTATTGAAGATATGGTTAGTACTATTTTACAAAACGTGCAAATTTAATTAATTAAGCAACACTACTCCAAAAATATAGCAATTGATTTTTGTTATTTATATTGATTCTAAATTATTGAATATTTTAGATTACTGCATAAAATTTGTACTACAATTTTTAGATTTAGTATTTTTACAACATCAATTCACTTAAAAATGAAAAAAATCCTTTGTTCACTTGTTTTCTTGTCGGTTTTTTCTTTGAATTTTGCTCAAATTGATAAGGAAATTGAACCACCTTATCACATAAAACAATTTCTTTTGTTCAAAATAATACTAATGTGCACCTTTTTTTAAACTAGGAGAATCATTTGAATTACAATTTGATGACTTATATGGAAATGAAGCTGATTACTATTACACCATTACACAATATAATTACGATTGGACACCTACTAATCTTGCCAAAGTTGAATATTTGAATGGAATTGACAATCAGAGAATTATTACTTATGAGAATTCATTTAATACACTTCAGTTATATTCTCATTATCGTCAACAATTCCCTAATAAATTCAATCAAATTACCAAAACAGGAAACTATATTATTAAAATATTTAATGACGAACAAGAAGTTGTTTTTTCAAGAAAATTTGTACTTTATACAGAATCAGTAGGAGTAGCCACAGAAATTAGAAGAGCAAGAGATCCTGAAAGTATAAATGAAAAACAAAATATTGAAATAGCTATAAATTATGGAGAATTAGTTTTACAAAATCCTATCCAAAATGTGAAAATTTCTATTCTTAAAAATGGGAATTGGAATGAGCAAATTTCTAAAATTAAGCCACAATACACTATTGGAACTGAATTAATTTATAGATATAACAAGGAAACTCAGTTTTGGGCAGGAAATGAATTTTATACACTTGACAATTCTCAAATAAGAATTATTAACAATAGTGTAGCAAGAGTAACTGCTGGTGATATTTATAATTCTCATTTGTACACAAATAGTCCAAGAAAAAACGGAGTTTATACTTATTTCCCCGATTTTAATGGAAATTTTGTAGTGCTTAATAAAAACGTAGAAAACTCTCAAGTTGAGGCTGATTATTCTTGGGTTTACTTTACTTTAAACATGCCAGAACTTTTCTCAAAAGAAGATATTTATGTTACTGGAATGTTTAATAATTATGCTATGAATGAAGAAAATAAAATGACTTTCAATAAAGAATCTGGTTTATATGAAAAAGCAATTTTAATCAAACAAGGATATACCAATTATCAATATACTATTGCTGATAAATCTAAAACAATCAATAATAAAGATAATATTGATGGTAATTTTTATCTTACTGAAAACAATTACACTATTTTAGTTTATTATAGAGGTAATAATGACAGATATGATACTGTAATAGGAATTGCAAACATAAATAGTGAAGGAATTAGAAACTAATGATTAAGAAAAAACTTAAACAATATAGAGGTTATGAATGTCTAAATTGTGAAACTCCTTTAGATATTAGTGAAAAATATTGCCATCATTGTGGACAATTAAACTCTACCAAAAAATTGACCATTAGCGACTTCTTTGAAGAATTTTTTGCAAATTTTTATGCTTATGACTCTAGATTGAGAAATTCTTTTATTTCTCTATTTTCAAAACCTGGAATATTAGCAAAAGAATTTAATGAGGGTAAAAGGCAAAAATATGCTAATCCTTTTCGTTTGTTTTTAAGCGTTTCTATATTATTGTTTATAATATTAGGCATTACTGAAAAATTAAAAAAAGATTACATACAATATAACGAAGATTCCAATCAAGAAGAAATCATTCAAATACAAGACTCTATCCATATCAATATAGCTGAAGAAAAATCAAAAGCAAATATTAAAGATAAAATTTTGATAAATAGAAATTTTAGCAAAGATTCTATTTATAAAAAATCAGATTTTGACAATAATACAATAGGTCTATTTTACACTATTTCTTCTTTTAAAAATTTTAGCCAAAAATACCCTCAAAAAGAAGATTATGAAGCTTTGCTAGAATTAGGTTATGACAACACTACTTTCAATAGGTTTTTTATATAACAAATCTAAACTTTTTAAAACAAATAACATTAAAAACGAATTAAGTGAATATTTTAACCAAAAATTACCTTTTTTAATTTTTCTTTCCTTGCCCATAATTACAATAATGTTTTGGTTACTATTCTATTCTAAACATATTAATTACACTGAACATCTTATTTTTTCCTACACCTTTTTTACTTTTCTATTTATTTGCTTAATTGTATTCAATCTTGTAGAAATAATAAGTAAAAATCTTTCAGAATTTCTTATGGAATTTGCATGTCAATAGTCTTTCCAATTTATTTATATAAATCTTTAAGGAATTTTTATGAGGAAAAGCGTTGGAAAACAGTTTTAAAATTTATACTTTTGACTCCACTATTTGGAATATTTTTATTAATTTCTATATTGATAATGATATCTTTAGGTGTAATTTTGTTTTAATTTATGGTAACGCAAATAACAAAAGGCATTAAAATTTCAGTTTTGACTAGTTTTGAAGGCACTTACTTCAAGAACTACAAGATTCATTTTGCCTTTAGTTATGAAATTAAAATTGAGAACCACAGTAAAGACTCTGTACAACTAAACACTAGACACTGGGAAATTTATGATGCTTTAAACAATAAAGAAATTGTAGATGGTGAAGGTGTCGTAGGTAAAAAACCTGTTTTAAAACCAGGAGAGACCCATACTTATACATCAGGTTGTTTATTATCATCTCCTATAGGAGCAATGAAAGGTTTTTACAGTATGATAAATTTCACAACTACAAAAAGTTTTAGAGTAATTATACCTACTTTCAAATTTAGCGCTCCATTTGCATTAAATTAATTTTTAATAGCTTACATCTGCAACTAATGTTGCGTCTTATCCATTATTTTTTTCTTAAATTTGCCAATCACAATTTAATAATTCATAAAAATTATACTTATGTTAAAAGGATTTTTTAACGTTCCAAAAGCCGTAAATGAACCAGTAAAAGCTTATGCTCCTGGTTCAAAAGAAAGAGAATTAGTAGCTAAAACTTACCAAGAGATGTGGAATTCTAAAATTGAAGTTCCATTATATATAGGCAATGAAGAAATAAAGACAGGAAATACAAGAAACATGACAGCTCCTCATGACCATCAACATATTGTAGGGACTTATCATCTTGCTGAAAAACACATATAGAGAAAGCCATTTCTAATGCTTTAGAGTCTAGAAAAAAATGGGCTTCAATGTCATGGGAAAATAGAGCTGCGATATTTTTAAAAGCTGCCGAACTTATTGCTGGTCCTTATAGAGCTAAAATAAATGCTGCAACAATGATTGCGCAATCTAAAACTATTCATCAAGCTGAAATTGATGCTTCTTGTGAGTTAATAGATTTTTTACGTTTTAATGTAGAATACATGACTCAAATATATAAAGAGCAACCTAATTCTGATTCTTCAACATGGAATCGTTTAGAACATAGACCATTAGAAGGATTTGTTTATGCCGTAACTCCTTTTAACTTTACTGCAATTGCTGCAAACTTACCAGCAAGTGCTGCCATGATGGGTAATGTAGTTGTGTGGAAACCTAGTGATAGCCAAGTATTCTCAGCCAAAGTAATTATTGAAATATTCAAAGAAGCAGGTTTACCAAATGGTGTTATAAATGTTGTTTTTGGGGATGCAGTTATGATTACTGATACCGTTTTAGGTAGTCCAGATTTTGCTGGAATTCATTTTACAGGATCAACACATGTGTTTAAAGATTTATGGTCGAAAATTGGTGCAAATATTCACAAATACAAAACTTATCCAAGAATTGTTGGTGAAACTGGAGGAAAAGATTTCATTATCGCACATCCATCTGCAAATGCTAAACAAGTTACCACTGGAATTACAAGAGGCGCTTTTGAATTCCAAGGACAAAAATGTAGTGCTGCTTCAAGAGTTTATATTCCAAAAAGTTTATGGCCAGCTGTTAAAAACCAATTGGAAACCGATTTAAAATCGATGAAAATGGGTTCTCCAGAAGATATGTCTAATTTTATTACTGCTGTCATTCATGAAGGTTCGTTTGATAAATTAGCCTCATTTATTGACCAAGCTAAAAAAGATAGTGATGCTGAAGTTATTTTTGGAGGAAACTATGACAAATCCAAAGGTTATTTTATAGAACCAACAGTAATTTTAACTACCAATCCAAAATATGCAACTATGGAAACTGAATTATTTGGACCGGTAGTAACTATTTATATTTATGAAGATGCAAAATGGGCTGAAACCTTACAATTAGTTGATGAAACATCGGAATATGCTTTAACAGGAGCTGTTTTTAGCCAAGATAGATATGCTATTGAAGAAGCTACTGTAGCTTTACAGAATTGTGCTGGTAATTTTTATATTAATGACAAACCAACTGGAGCTGTTGTGGGTTGTCAACCATTTGGTGGAGCAAGAGCTTCTGGAACAAATGACAAAGCAGGTTCAATTTTAAATTTATTACGTTGGGTTTCACCAAGAACTATAAAAGAAACTTTTGTAACTCCAGAAGATTATAGATACCCTTTTTAGGAAATTAGAAACTAGAAGTTAGAAATAAGAAAACGCTATCAAAACATAATTTGGTAGCGTTTTTACTATTTTTGATTCTATCACTTTATTTCTTCTAAGTTGAGCAGTGTATTAAAATCAAAATATCTTTTCTAGTCCTGATAGTAGTGGCATCCTTTTCTTTTTTGTACTTCGACAGGCTCAGTATGACAAAAAAGAAAAGATATAACGAATAGCAGGTGTGATATTGAACTGAATGTAAAATTTTGTACTCCTAAAAAAATACAAATTCCATTTAAGTAAATCTTACTTCAAACTTCCTTAATCGTACTTTTTAATTATTTCTTATATTTCAATGGTAAATGCACTACTTTCTTCGTTTCAAAAAATTCTTCTGTAAAATAATCTGATAATTTATATTGTGTTGCATTTGGAAAAGAAGCTAATTCATCTGTTAAATCACCACCTTTCAAATAAATAATTCCGTTTTTTAGTTCGTGTTTTGATTCTTTTGTAGTTCTATCGGCTACCCAAGTCACAAAATCTGGCATATTTGTAACTGCTCTACTCACAATAAAATCGAAGTTCTCTTTTACTAATTCGGCACGTTTTTGAGCTGCTTTTACATTTTTTAACCCTAATGCTTTTGAAACTTCCTCTACCACTTTTATTTTCTTCGCAATGATATCAATTAATAAAAAATCAACTTCAGGATGCATTATTGCTAATGGAATTCCAGGAAAGCCACCTCCAGTTCCAACATCTAAAATCTTTGACCCTGGTTTAAATTCCAAAATTTTTAGTATTCCTAGAGAGTGTAAAACATGTCTTACATACAATTCGTCAATGTCTTTTCTTGAGATCACATTTATTTTTGCATTCCAATCTTCATATAGTACTTTCAACATTTCAAATTGCTTAATTTGCAAAGCGGAAAGTGTAGGAAAATATCTTAAAATTAACTCCATTTACTTTTTTGTTGCAAAAATACGTTTTTTAACAAACAATTAAAGTAAAATATCAACTCTAACAGAGATTATTATTATCTTTGGAGACAAACAAAGTTATAGAAAATATTAAATGAATACAACAACCCCAATTTTCTCAAAAAATGACGATGTAAAGTTTTTTAGAACTTTAAACAAAAGAGTAAATGACTATTTTAAGGAAAAAAACTTAAAAAAACAGGTAACTGGAAATTGCACTTGAAAACAATTGTAATGTTCACGTTGTTTACTGCTCCTTATTTTATCATAATTGCCTCTCCTTCAATTCATTTTGGATTATTTATTCTACTTTCAGTAGTTATAGGTATTGGAATGGCTGGAATAGGCATGAATGTTATGCACGATGGTAATCACGGTTCTTACTCAACTAAAAGCTGGGTAAATAAATTTATGGGTGGAAGCATCTATATTTTGGCAGGAAATGTTTACAATTGGCAAGTGCAACATAATGTTTTACATCACACTTACACTAATATTCATGGTCATGATGAAGATTTAGATGCAGGTAGAGTGTTACGATTTACAAAAACAGCTAAATGGCATCCATTACATAAATTTCAACATTACTACTCTGTTTTCTTGTATGGCTTGCTAACTTTCAATTGGTCTTTAACTACCGATTTTAAACAAATGAGTGGTTACTTAAAAAGAAAACTTTCTTATGGTAAAGTTAAAAGTCCTAAAATACTTTGGACAACTTTAGTAATTACTAAAATAATTTATTTTTCAGTATGGATAGTAATCCCTATGGTTGTAGGAGTTATTTGGTGGAAAGTATTAATAGGTTTTTTTGTAATGCATTATGTTGCTGGTCTTATTTTAAGTATTGTTTTCCAGTTGGCACACATTATAGATGACACTACAAATCCTGTTCCTAATGAAGAAACTGGTGAAGTTGAAAATACATGGGCAATACATCAGTTATTTACAACAATCAATTTTGCACCAAAAAACTGGATTGTTAATTGGTACACAGGAGGATTAAATCACCAAGTTGAACATCACTTATTTCCAAATATAAGTCACATACATTATGGTAAAATTGCTGATATTGTGAAGCAAACTGCAAGAGAGTGTAACTTACCTTATCATGAATACAAAACAATGAGAAGTGCAATAATTGCCCACTTTAAACATCTCAAGGAACTAGGCCAAAAACCACAATTAGCATAAATTTTGAGACGCGAGAAATCGCGTCTTTTCTATAAACTATAAATAACAACTAACAAATGAACGCATTATCGGATAGAATTAACAACTTATCTACTTCACAAACACTTGCTATGGCTGCGTTAGCAAGAGAATTAAAAGCACAAGGAAAAGACATTATCAGTTTAAGTTTAGGAGAACCTGATTTTAACACTCCTGACTTTATTAAAGAAGCGGCTAAAAAAGCAATAGACGAAAATTACAGTACCTACTCTCCTGTGGAAGGTTATGGTGAACTAAAAGAAGCTATTTGCAGAAAATTTAAAAGAGATAATGATTTAGATTATAAACCTTCTCAAATTGTTGTTTCTACTGGAGCTAAACAATCTTTATACAATATTGCTCAAGTAATGTTAAATGATGGTGATGAAGTAATTCTTCCGGCTCCATACTGGGTTTCTTATTATGAAATTGTAAAACTTTCTGGAGGTGTTCCAGTTGAAGTTCCAACTTCTGTAGAAAGTGATTTCAAAATCACTCCAGAGCAATTAGAAAAAGTAATCACTCCAAAAACTAAAATGATATGGTACAGTTCTCCTTGTAATCCAAGTGGTTCTGTTTACAGTAGAGAAGAATTAACGGCTTTATGTAAAGTATTAGAAAAATATCCAAATATTTATGTAGTTGCTGATGAAATTTACGAACACATTAATTTTTCTGGAACTTTTTGTAGTATTGGTTCTATTCCAGGAATGTTAGATAGAACGATTACTGTAAACGGAGTTGCCAAAGCATTTGCGATGACTGGTTGGAGAATTGGTTATATAGGTGCTCCTGAATTTATTGCCAAAGCGTGTACCAAAATTCAAGGACAAGTAACAAGTGGTGCCAATTCTATAGCACAAAGAGCAACTATAACAGCTGTAGATGCTGATCCAAGTGTGTTAAAAGATATGGTTTCTGCTTTTCATTCTAGAAGAGATTTAGTTGTAGGGCTAATTAAAGAAATTCCAGGTTTAAAAATCAATACTCCAGAAGGTGCGTTTTATCTTTTCCCAGATGTTTCTTCTTATTTTGGTAAAACTTTAAGAGGTACTCTTATAAAAGATGCAACCGATTTTTCAATGTATCTTTTAGCTGAAGCTAATGTAGCTACTGTTACAGGTGACGCTTTTGGTAATCCAAATTGTATCCGTTTTTCTTATGCAACAAGCGAAACCATATTAAAAGAAGCTTTAAAGAGAATTAAGGAAGCGTTAGTTTAAATACAATTTATTTCAGGTTTCAAGTTTCAAGTTCACAAACTGAAACTTGAAACTTCAAATTTGAAACATAAACAATGTCAAAAATCTTATTATTAGGTTCAGGAGAATTAGGAAAAGAATTTGTAATTGCAGCACAACGCATTGGTCAAACCATAATTGCCGTTGATAGTTACGAAAATGCTCCTGCGATGCAAGTGGCTCATAGTTTTGAAGTGATTAACATGCTTGATGGTTTTGAACTAGACAGAATTGTAGCCAAATACCAACCTGATTTTATTGTTCCTGAAATTGAAGCCATCAGAACGGAACGTTTTTATGAGTATGAAAAACAAGGTATAACAGTAGTTCCTTCGGCAAAAGCAGCTAATTTTACTATGAATCGAAAAGCTATTCGTGATTTAGCTTCCAAAGAGTTAGGTTTACGAACCGCTACTTATCGCTATGCAACCTCATCGGAAGAATTGCAAAAAGCGGTTACTGAAGTTGGTATTCCCTGTGTTGTTAAACCATTGATGAGTTCGTCTGGAAAAGGACAATCAACTATAAAATCTAAAGAAGATATTGAAAAAGCTTGGAATTATGCAGTGGAAGGTTCACGAGGAGACGTAGTTGAAGTTATTGTAGAAGCTTTTGTGAATTTTCATTCTGAAATTACACTTTTAACGGTTACCCAAAATAACGGTTTACCAACTTTATTCTGCGCTCCTATTGGTCACCGACAAGAACGTGGTGATTATCAGGAGAGTTGGCAACCTGCAAGAATTTCAGATGCAGCTTTATTTGAAGCACAAAACATGGCTGAAAAAGTTACAGAAGCCTTAGGTGGTGCTGGACTTTTTGGTGTAGAATTTTTCCTGACTGATGAAGGAGTTTATTTTTCCGAATTATCTCCGAGACCTCATGATACTGGCATGGTAACTTTGGCAAACACACAAAACTTCAACGAATTTGAATTGCATCTTCGTGCGATTTTAAGTTTACCAATTGCCCAAATCACATTAGAAAAAAATGGAGCTAGTGCCGTTATTTTAGCTTCTGAAAACTCAATAAATCCTACTTTTACAGGAATTGAAAAAGTAGCAAGTTTAGCTAAGATCGATTTTAGACTCTTTGGAAAACCTACTTCAAGACCCTACAGAAGAATGGGCGTAGTTTTAGCTTATGATTCTTTTGAAACTCCAATTGAAGAAATAACAGAAAGAGTTAAAGAAACTGCTAAGTTGATTAGTGTAAACGCTTAGTTTTATATATGAAATTGTCAAACTGAGCTTGTCGAAGTTCTTAAAACCTTAATAAAAAGGTCTTCGACATCCCGAAAGCTTTCGGGACAGACTGACAAAATAAAGAATACAATAAATCCCTTTACTGCTTAATCATCTTTACAACTTCTTCACTTCCATTAGATTTTACTCTTAAGAAGTAAATTCCTTTTTGGAAACCAGAAACATCAAGTTGTGTTTTGGTTGAATTTATCTTTTCACTGTAAATTGTTTTTCCTAAAACATCTGTGATATTCAATGATTCAATACTTGTATTGTTTTTTGAAGTCACGAAAACTTCATTAGTCATAGGATTTGGGTAAACCAAAAATAAATTTTTAGCAAAACTTGGATTGCTTAATGGAGCAACAAATTCTGTTGTTTGTGTATTAGTTATAATTGCTGGATTAAAATCAAAATAAATATAAGCTGTGTTTGGAATAATATCTCCTAAAGCATAACCAGCTGTTGGTTTTATTTGGAAAACAATATAGCCTTTTCCAATATTTGTATTTTCAACAGAAGGAGGCAAATCGATTCCGTTGAATTTCCAACTTAAATTATTTACGTCTTTTTCAAGAATATAATCATGACTTGCGTCTATCATTTTAAGGTAGAAGCATCTAACATAGCATCTAAAACATCATCTACTTTTACTGTTATTGCATTTGCTGTTCCTGTATTTTCGAATTGAATAGTGTAAGTTAATAATCATCCGATGAAAAATCAGCATGTACAATTTTTCCACCATGAACTTCTGCTTTATCATTTGGATCATAAGAACCTACAATAACTTGAGACAAAGTTGCTTCATTATTATTCACATTCACATCACCTGAAGGAATCGTTATTGCAACAGTATTCGAAAGCACTTGCCCTAAAGTAACTGTTGGTATTACAGGAGTTTGCATCGTTACATAAATATAACGCGTATCATTTGGTGCTAAATTGGTAAAATCATATGTAAAACCATTTACATTGGAAACAATTCCTGCTTCTGAAACATTGGTAATAGCAACTACATTATTCTTTGTAAAAGTAATCGTTCCAGAAATGGTTTGATTACCACTATTTATATACATTATCCTTTCAGTATAAGTAAAACCTGGTCTTGGTGGAAAACCATTTTGGTTAAGATATACTTGTAAATCTATATAAGGAGTAATTGTTAATGGAAAGTTATAAGTTGTAATTCCAGAATTTGTTGCAACGGTTACATTTGCATAATTATTTTGAGATAAAGTATATTGATTTGCATTAGCTGAGTCAATTATATAACTTAAAGTATAACTATTTGCTGGATTACTTTCATACAAATAATGCGTTCCAGTTGAAGAAATTACCGAAATTGTAGTTCCATTATTGATTTGGTATTCAAATGAACCTACATTTATATTTTGTTCTCCATTATCTTGAATATTGTTTCCGTTGGTATCTAAAAAAGCATTTAATTTTATACCATCACTTATGGAAAGTGTTGTAGTATTAGTTATAATAGTCGAAGTTGGATTACCATCATATGTCCCATTAACTTGAAAATCTTTAGTAACAGAACCAGTAGAAATATCTTGTTGTGTTATTACATAACTAGCTGTAAAAGTAGATGTATCAGTTGCACCACCTATTAATGTTGGAATTGTTGCTCCATTATTAGTTAACCCAAAAGAATCAAGTGAAATAGTTGTAGCATCTAGCGAACCTGTATTAGTTACTGTAAAATCATAATTGATTACATCTCCTATATTTACAAAACCATCGTTGTTGTAATCTTGATAGGTTCCGTTAGCTTGTAAGCTTAAAGGACTTGTGATTATTACTACAATGTCTGTAAAACAACCTAAACTATCTCTAATTTGAAATATGTAAACTCCATTAGATAAATTTGTAAATGTAATAGTATTACCACTTAAGGCAAGCCAAGTGACTGAATCTATTGAATATAAGTAAGGAGCTGTTCCACCTGTAACATTTAAAGTTACGGTATTACCATTAACTGTTGCTGTGGCTTGTAAAGGATTAATAACATCTATAGTTAATGTTTCAAAAGCATCACAACCAAATGAATTAGTTACCATAAAGTTATAAGTAACTCCAGGAATTAAATTCGTAAAAACGTTACTAGATTGAAATGTAGCTCCATTATCTATAGAGTATTGATAAGGGCCTGAATTTCCAATTACAGAAACTACTACGGTTTGACCTAAACATGAATCCGCAGATAATGCTATTGTAAAAGATGTGTCGTTTATATTTACGATAGTGGTTGCAATACATCCATTAGAATCTCTAACTAAAATCGAATAAGTTCCTGGTGTAACACCTGAAAAAACACCACTAGTTTGAGGAGTCGCTCCATTAATTGAATAGGTGTAACTACCACTTCCTCCAGTTGCATT
>JAAURU010000437.1 GCA_012032075.1 Flavobacterium sp. | reverse complement strand
GAAGCGTATTGATTTGAAACGTTTTCGATAAAAGCAACAATATTTCCTTTAGTTTCCTTAATTATTGTAGTATGTCCTTTTTTATCTACTTTCATATGATTAAATTATATTTTTCAGCAGCAACATATGGTATGCTTTTCCTGTTCGAGTTCGTCTCTAGCCACCTTTTTAATCATTTGTGTTTATCTCACAATGATTATATATTTCATCGGTATTCGATGTTTTTCAATTGTTTACAACAAACTTGTTGTTAGTGGTTATTTCATATTCCATAAATTACTTCTTTCTAAGTTTAAAAATAAGAAAAATTACTAATAATAATCCTAAAACTAGAATAATTGTGGTTTTATACTTAGCTATATCAAATTTTTTATCTTCAACAGTATCTTTTACGTCTTTACCTTTAATTTCTGCATTTATGGCAGTAATTCTATCTTGAATAGTCTTTTGGTCAAAACCATATTCTTCTGCCATTCTATATAATTCAAGATAAATATCGGCTTTAGCTTCTAATAAATAATTAATATTTGCTAAATCATACAATAAAGTAGCTATAATTTTATCTTTTGGTTTAATAAATGAAATTCTCTCATTTAATTGATAATAAATAGCACGTTTAAGGCTCAATAATTTAGCACTATTTAATGATGTTTTTGGTAAATTTTCAAAACCAAAACTAGTCTCAATTAAATCTTCAGTAGAAATAGAATCGTTTTTAATTTTAGATTTTAAAATATTTACATGAATATATTCAGAATCGTAATGTGATGTAGGATCAATCTCAATGGCTTTAATAATCCATGTCAACGCTTTTTCATTATCACCCATTAATTCATAAAGTGTTCCTAAATTTGAAGCAGTTGTATATTCATTTGGTTTTTTAATTCAATTAATAAATAGGTTGATAATGCTTCTTGATATTTACCTTGAAGAATTAAGATATATCCAACATCAGACAAATAATCAAGGTCTTTTGTTTTTTCATATTCTGCATTTAATTCTTTTTTGACTTTTTCTAAATCAATCTTTGCAAAATCATGACCTTTAGGAATTTCAAAAGTCTCTTTATCTTCATAAATTAAAAGTCCGTTTTTCAAAATTTTTGTTTCTCCATTTAAACAAGCAAATGAGAAATTAATTTGAATAAATAATAAAATGATAAGGGTACAGTTTTTCATAATTTATTGTTTTATTTTACTAGCTAATAAATATATAACGGCCATTCGTATGGCTACTCCGTTCTCTACTTGATTTAATATAACTGATTGTTGGGAATCAGCTACATCTGATGTAATTTCGACACCTCTATTAATAGGTCCAGGATGCATAATTACAACTTTTTTTTCTAATGAATCTAATAATTCTTTAGTAACACCATATTGCTGAGCATACTCTCTTGTTGAAGGAAAGTAATTAACATCTAATCTTTCGTTTTGTACACGAAGCATATTAGCAACGTCTGCCCATTCTAATGATTTCCTAAGATTTGGTTCTACTTTTACACCTAATGATTCAATATGTTTTGGCAATAAGGTTTTTGGTCCACATACTTTAACCTCTGCTCCTTGCATTTGTAAAGCAAAAATATTAGACAAAGCTACTCTAGAATGCAATATATCACCAACAATTACTACTTTTTTCCAGCTACATCACCTAATTCTTCTCTAATAGTATAACTGTCTAATAGAGCTTGAGTTGGATGTTCATGAGCACCATCACCTGCGTTTACAATACTTGCCTTTACATTTTGCGATAGAAAATGAGCAGCTCCAGGACTACTATGTCTCATAACTACCATATCGACTTTCATAGATAAAATATTATTTACTGTATCTATTAATGTTTCTCCTTTCTTTACAGAAGATTGAGCAGCAGAAAAACTAATCACATCAGCTGAAAGTCTTTTTTGTGCTAATTCAAATGATAATTTTGTTCTTGTACTATTCTCAAAGAAAATATTAGCAATAGTAATATCTCTTAAAGAAGGTACTTTCTTTATAGGACGATTAATTACTTCTTTAAAATGATCGGCAGTTTCAAAGATTAAATTAATATCGTCTTTATTAATATATTTTATACCTATTAAATGATTTACTGATAATTCTTTCATTTATTGCTGTTGTGTTGTTTCCGTTTTCTGTTCCATTAATACCAAATCTTCCCCATCATTTTCTTTCCACTTTACTACTACTTTTTCATTATTTATGGCATCTACTTGTCTCCCTCTATAATCTGGTTGAATGGGTAAATGACGACTAAATCTTCTATCAATTAAGGTAAGTAATTCTATTTCTGAAGGTCTTCCAAAAGATTGAATTGCTGTTAAAGCTGAGCGAATACTTCTTCCAGTATATAAAACATCGTCTATAAAAACTACCTTTTTATCTTCTACTATAAAATTTATTTCAGTTTTATTTGCCTCTAATGGTTTTTCTCCTCTTCTAAAATCATCTCTAAAGAATGTAATATCTAAAAAACCTAATTTAATCTCTTTAATTTTGTATTCCTCCTTTAAAACAGTAGCTAAACGCTGTGCCAAAAATTTTCCTCTAGGCTGGATACCTATTAAAATAGTATTTGAAAAATTGAGATGATTTTCGATTAATTGGCAAGCCAATCTATGAAGAATGATATTGATTTCTTTTCCAGTAAGCAATATTTTTTGGCTCATATGTAGTATTATGTTTGGTGTGTAAATTTACAATAAAATATTAATATTAATTTAGAATAAAAAAGTTTTACAATTGCAAAAAAATCGTAATTTGATGAAGCAATGCAACTCAGTAAATTATGTATCGAATTATTTATCTAAGTTCTGCTACAACCAAATTTACTAGTAAAGAAATAATTTCTCAACCTAATAAGTCAAGAAAAAATAATGAAGAAAATCAAGTAACTAGCATACTTCTTTATTCTGATTGTAATTTTTTACAAATAATGGTTTAATAGTCAAAAATGGTTGGTAAAAAACGCTGTAAAGCGTTATAAAATATGATATTGACAAAAGTTTATTGAAATTAGTTTCAATAAACTTTTTTTATTTATGAAAAACTCAAAAAAAAGCGCTGTCCAACCTGCAAAAATT
>JAAURU010000034.1 GCA_012032075.1 Flavobacterium sp. | reverse complement strand
TTAGTAATGATTGTTACTTCTTCTCTTCGGTTTTGCGGGTTGTATGCTATTTTTGGTATAAATACATGTAAAGTGAAGAGTAATAAATGAAAGAAAAAGCTGTCTGAAAAGTCCACAATCTTGTCATTCTGTTCGTCTAGGCGAATTAGATTCTAAATTACTTTTTAGACAGCCTCTTTGTTTTTTAAAAGTTTTGGAGACAAATTGTATTTTTTTATAGAAATTATCTAATGCTTCTAATACTTCGTCTTCATTATCTACAACTTGAATTAGATTCAAATCTTCTGGTAAAGCGTTATGCATTTTTCAATCATTGTGTTTTTATCCAATCCATTAGACCACTCCAAAATTCGGTTCCTACTAATATGATAGGGAATTTTGCAATTTTTTTAGTTTGGATTAGCGTAATCGCTTCAAATAATTCATCAAGTGTACCAAAACCTCCTGGCATTACTACAAAACCTTGAGAATATTTTACAAACATTACTTTTCTTACGAAGAAATAATCAAAATTTAAGTTTTTATCCCTGTCAATATAAGGATTGAAATGTTGTTCAAAAGGTAAATCGATATTTAGACCTACAGAAGTTCCTCCTCCAAAATGCGCTCCTTTGTTACCAGCTTCCATAATTCCAGGTCCACCACCAGTGATTACACCATAACCACCTTTACTAATTTTGTATGCAATTTTTTCAGCTAATAAATAGTATTTATTTTCTGGTTTTGTTCTTGCAGAGCCAAAAATAGAAACACAAGGGCCTATTCTCCCCATAGCTTCATATCCGTTTACAAATTCAGACATGATTTTAAAAATTGCCCAGGAATCATTGGTTCTTATTTCGTTCCAAGTTTTTTGTTTGAACTTTTCTTGTATTCTGTGGTCTTCGTTTTCGTATTGATCTAATGCCATCTTCTTTTCGTATTTTTAAAATTAAACAAGCCTGCTAAGATACTTTTTTTTGATAAGTTTACTATGTTTTCTTCAAAAATTATCTTAAAAATGTAACTTTAATGATTTTATTATTTTCAACTTCATAAATTGCAACAGCACTAATAAACTCTGAACCAATTTGCACATATTCTTCATCAATTACTTTATTACCAATAACAATTCTGTTTTTAATCGTGCAAAAAAGATTTGGATATTCCTGAAATAATTCGCTATAAATTGTCTTCATTTTTTCTTTTCCCTCATACCGAAATGTATTTGGGTAATCATAAATTTTTATAGCTTCTGAATATGTTGCTAAAAAAGCATCAATATCTCTATTATTATAGGCTTCAAGTTGTTCTTGAACAATTTTTTCAGGATTTTTAGTTTGTGAAAAACAAAAATTGGTATAGATTAATGAAATAAGTATTAGGAAGTGTTTCATATGTAGATAAATATTTGTTTTTTAATGGTAATATGGTATCACCTTATCTTCATTTGTGTTTGTTTGCAACAAACTTGTTATAAGTGGTGATTTCATATGTTTTTATTCTAGTTCTTTTTTTAAAAATTGAGCGGTGTAGCTTTTTTTATTTTTAATGATTTCTTCTGGAGTTCCTTTGGCTACTAATTCTCCACCACCTTTTCCACCTTCATAACCAATATCAATAACATAATCGGCTAGTTTTACTACGTCTAGATTGTGTTCTATAATTAAAACCGTATTTCCTTTGTCAACTAGTTTATTAATGACATCCATTAAAACACGAATGTCTTCAAAATGCAAACCAGTAGTTGGCTCGTCCAAAATATAGAACGTATTTCCGGTATCTTTTTTAGATAATTCGGTAGCTAGTTTTACACGTTGGGCTTCACCACCAGATAGAGTTGTACTTTGTTGTCCTAAAGTAATATAGCCTAAACCAACATCTTGAATCGTTTTTACTTTTCGGTATATTTTTGGAATATTTTCAAAGAATTCAACCGCTTCATCAACCGTCATATTCAAAACATCTGAAATAGATTTTCCTTTATATCTTATTTCCAGTGTTTCTCTGTTAAAACGTTTGCCTTGACACGTTTCACATTCCACATAAACATCAGGCAAGAAACTCATTTCGATTGTTCGCACTCCAGAACCTTCACAGGTTTCACAACGACCTCCTTTTACATTGAAACTGAAACGACCTGGTTTGTAACCACGAATTTGTGCTTCTGGTGTTAAAGTAAATAAACTTCTAATTTCAGAAAAAACATCGGTATAAGTTGCTGGATTGCTTCTTGGTGTACGCCCAATTGGACTTTGGTCAATATCAATAACTTTATCGATATGTTCTAACCCTTCAATCTTTTTATAAGGTTGGGGTTTTTTTACGGCATTGAAAAAGTGAGAATTTAAAATAGGGTAGAGCGTTTCATTAATTAAAGTCGATTTTCCACTTCCTGAAACTCCTGTAACACAAATTAACTTTCCTAAAGGAAATTCTACAGTTACATTTTTTAAATTATTTCCAGTTGCGCCACTTAATTTTAATACTTTACCATTTCCTTCTCTACGAGTAGCTGGAACTTCAATTTCCATTTTGCCGTTTAAATACTGAGCGGTAATGGTATTGTGTTGCAAAATTTCTGTAGGTGTACCTTCACTAATTATTTTCCCACCAAAACGACCTGCTTTTGGACCAATATCAATTACATGATCTGCTATTAAAATCATGTCTTTGTCGTGTTCTACTACAATTACAGAATTTCCTAGATCACGAAGACTTTGTAAAGATTTAATGAGTCTTTCGTTGTCTCTTTGGTGTAAACCAATACTTGGTTCATCTAAAATATATAAAACTCCAACCAGTTGCGAACCAATTTGAGTAGCCAATCGAATGCGTTGTGCTTCACCACCTGAAAGTGTTTTTGAACCTCGATTAAGTGATAAATAATTTAAACCAACATCTAGTAAAAACTGAAGTCGAGCGGTGATTTCTTTTAAAATTTCAGTAGCAATTACCGTTTGTTTTTCTGATAAATGTTTGGGTAAATTGGCAAACCAATCGGATATTTCTGAAATATCCATTTGCACTAAATCACCTATGTTTTTTTGTTGATTTTAAAATAAAGTGATTCTTGTCTTAAACGCGAACCATTACATTCAGGACATGAATTTTCATCCATAAAATCTTTGGCCCATCTTTTAATAGCACTCGAACCACTTTCATCATATTGATTTTTTATGAAGTTGGAAATACCTTCAAAATCAATCTTATAATCCTTAGTAATTCCCATTACTTTTGAAACTACAGAAAATTTCTCATTACCACCATGTAAAATCATTTGCATGGCTTCTTCTGGAATGGTTTCAATGGCATCGGTTAATTTAAAATCATATTTTTGAACAATAATTTCCAATTGTTTGAAAATCCATGAAGCTTTGTATTCACCTAATGGAGCAAAACCACCAGCTTTTATAGAAATTTTTGGGTTTGGAATTATTTTGGATAAATTAATTTCATTCACTACTCCAAGTCCGTTGCAAGTAGGACAAGCACCTTTGGGAGAATTAAAGGAGAAATTATTTGGCTCAGGATTTGGATAGGAAATTCCAGATGATGGACACATTAAACTTCGACTATAATAACGAACTTCCTGACTTTCTTGTTCGATTACCAATAAAATATCATTTCCATGATACATAGCTGTGTTGATGCTTTCTGATAATCGTTTTTCAGTATCTTCATCAGCCTCGATAGCCATTCTGTCAATAACAATTTCAATATCGTGCGTTTTGTAACGATCCACTTTCATTCCAAATTCTAAATCACGAATTTGACCATCTACTCGTACTTTAAGAAAACCTTGTTTGGATATTTGTTCAAATAGTTCTCTATAATGTCCTTTTCTAGAACGAATTACAGGTGCTAAAATATTGATTCTTTTGCTTTTAAAATCTGTAAGAATTAGGTTTTTAATTTGCTCATCAGAATAAGAAACCATTAATTCTCCTGTGTTGTAACTATAAGCATCTGCTGCACGAGCATACAATAATCTTAAAAAATCATATATTTCAGTGATTGTTCCTACAGTGGAACGTGGACTTTTACTAGTTGTTTTTTGTTCAATAGCAATTACAGGAGAAAGACCATCGATTTTATCCACATCTGGACGTTCTAAACCTCCTAAAAACTGACGCGCATAAGCTGAAAAGGTTTCAATATATCTTCGTTGACCTTCTGCATAAATCGTATCAAAAGCTAAAGATGATTTCCCAGAACCCGATAAACCAGTAATAACGACTAATTTTTCACGAGGAATTATAACATCTATATTTTTAAGATTATGTGCTCTAGCACCTATAATTTCAATTGTATCTTCAGTATTTAGCATAATTTTTGGCAAAGTGCAAAGATACAAGTTTATAAGAATAAAAGCTAATGAACTAGTAGTTTACATTTGGTAAATTAGCGTTAAAACAGAAACTGAATTATGCTATTTTAAATTGGAATTTAATCAAAATAAACACGCTATATTAATTGGTAACAAGACTAGGCTCATAGAAAGTAATATCATTTCGTAACCAATCTGGAATTTCAATAGATTTACCAATAGTTGCATCAATTAAGACTTGAACGCTTTTTCCTTTGGCATGAATAATTTCATTCCCTTCTTTGTCTAAACTGGTAATTAGATATTCAATTTCAAAACTTTTTGAACCTAATGAAGCCGTTCTAATTTTTATAGATGGTTCCTTTGCCGTTAATTTTAATTCTTTATAATAATCACATTCAATATGAGCAATGACAAACATATTTTTTGTCCAATCCCATTGTTTGCTTGCTGAAATCATATAATGACCACGTCCTATTTGAAAATACTCAATATAAAACACATTATTTACATGATTTAAAGGGTCTAAGTCATTCCAACGAATGTTTAAAGGCATTGAAAATTTGAAATCTTGTGTGTTGATACTATTCATTTTTATAAAAATTATCCTGCAAATTTAATATATTTGGTTTTTAAAATTGTGTCAATTATGAAATTATTAGGAATAGGATCGAGAATTAAACACGCTGAATATGGTGTTGGAGTTATAACTAATGTTACCTCAAAATATTATTGGGTAACCTTTATTGAAAAAGGTGTTGAAACTATCGAATTAGATTCGGAAATCGAAATTATCGAATCGGTAGAAGATGAAGTAGATACTGTTAGTTTTTTTGAAGTAGAAAAAATGCTAAAAGGAATTCTTGAAAAATACAGTGATATTGGTCCAAAAGTATCCATTGCAGATAAATGGAAAGGTGGAAAATTAATTTTAGAGCCTGGAACACCAACACAAAATAAAGAAGTGCCCATTGATACTTTTTTTAATAAAATAGTAATGGTAAGAGATAGAGTGCGAGTAATGGAACAGAAAATTAATTCTAGTAATTTGGAACAAACAGAAAAAATAGATTTGCAACAATACATTACCAGTAATATATGGCAGTTTGACTACATTTAATGTACTGTTTAAAAATTCAAGCGATTATTTTGTAGGAGAGAAGTCGAAGTAAAAAAGTGTTTAGGATTGAGTTTTTTGTAAGCAGTTTTACTGAATACTGAATACTCAATACTGAAAACTCAAATATACTGAAAACTCAAATATTACTCAATAATCATTTCTTTAAGTTGATCCCTGTATTTTCTAAAATCATAGTTTTATAAATAAATCCAATGAATTCTTGATTTTTAAAAACGGGAAGTATAGTTGTGTTTGTTTTTTCAAATTTTTCTAAAATACTTTCTATACTTTCTTTGTGTGATATAATCTCTTTAGGTGCTTGCATGACTTCATGTGTAGAAGTATATTTAATTTTAAAGGATGAAAAAATAATGTGTCTTATTGAATCCAAATGTATTAAACCAAGTAATTCTTTTTTATTGTTAAGCACTGGAAAAACTGTAGCATCAGAATGTTTTATAGTTTCTACTAAGTTTTCAAGAGAATTTGATTCTGAAACGGCTTTGTAATCGGACAATATGAAATCATTGATTTCTAATGAATTTAAAATGTTTCTATCCTTATCATTTGTAAATGCTTCTCCTTTATCTGCCAAATTTTTAATATCAAATGAATAAGGTTCAAATCGTTTCGAAATAGCATAACTAACCGAAGAAACAATCATCAACGGAACCATTAAGTTATAACCACCTGTAATTTCGGCAATTAAGAAAATTGCTGTAAGTGGTGCATGAAATAAACCACTTAAAATTCCAGCCATTCCAACTAATGTAAAATTACTTACAGATAAATGTTTTGTAATTCCTATGAAATTGGAAAATTGAGCTACTAAAAAGCCTAAAAAAGAACCTACAAATAGCGAAGGAGCAAAGTTTCCACCATTTCCACCAGATCCTAATGTTAATCCAGTGGCATATACTTTTATAAGCATTGTAATTCCTACAAAAGTCAGTACTATCCACTTTTTATTTTTAAAACTTTCCAGTAGAGTATTGTCTAATATTTTTTCAGGATGAGCACTAGCAAGTGTTTTTATACTTTCGTAACCTTCACCAAATAATGATGGGAAAAAGAAAATTAAAACAGCCAAAATAGATGCTCCAAATAGTGCTTTCTTGTATGTTCCCATTTTTAAATTTCCAAAAAAATGTTCGATTTTTCTAAAAGTTCTGGAATAATTAATAGACACTAATCCAGAAAGTAATCCTAAAACAACATATAATGGAATATTATGATAATCAAAAACTTCTCCTTGCTTGAAACTTAATAAAATGGATTCTTTAAGTATTATTGTTGAAACCAATGCTCCAGTGGCAGCACTTATCATAATGGGTATAAAAGCGGTTATGCTTATTTCTGCTAAAACTACCTCGATTGCAAACAAAACTCCAGCAATAGGAGCATTAAAAGCTGCTGCAATACCAGAGGCAACTCCGCAAGCAAGTAGTAAAGTTCTATCTTTTTTACTTAATCGATAATTTTGTGCATAATTACTCCCAAAAGCAGCTCCAGTAATCGTAATAGGTGATTCTAAACCAGCACTTCCGCCTAAACCAACAGTAAATGAGCTGGTGATTATTTGTGAATACATTTGCTTAAAAGGCATAAAACCTCTTTTTTTGGCAACAGCATGCATTATATGAGATGTACCTTTTTGAATAGAACCACCTAAAAACTTATTAACTATAACTACAGTTATTAGAATACCAATAATAGGTAAGGTACTATTACTATAGGGTAAATGATAAAAAGCATCTAAATATTGAGAAAAATTATAAACCCAGTGGGCAAATGTTTTTAGTAAAATAACTGCTAAAGCACAAGATATTCCAACAAGGATACAAGAAAAATAAATAAATTGTCTAGGTGTAACTAACGATTTTAAAACAAAAATTAAGCGTTCCAATCGCTTGAAACTTTTAATAATAAATTTTAAAATGGATTTTTTTTGCTTGTTAGGCATTTGAAAATTTAATTTATGCGAAAATACAATTTTAAAAGAGGTTTAAAGTAATCGTAAAGCTTCTTTTTTACTTAAAGGTTTCAAATTTGTTGAAGCTACATATCCTTTAACAGCCTTTGGATTAAAACGACTATAATCTCGCAATGCCCAACCTATTGCTTTTTGAATGAAAAATTCAGTAGAGTGTTTATGCTTTTCACATTCCGATTTTAATAAATCAAAATTAGTTTTTTCTTTATAACTCAATTGAAAAATAATAGCACTTCGGTTTAACCAAATATTTTCAGCGTTTGAAAATTGTTCAATTACTGGAAAAGTTTCATTTGGAAACTGTTGTAAATAGCCACCTAATAAATATTTTGCAATGAAATCAACGGTGTCCCACCAAGAATTTGTAATTATAAGTTTTTCAATTAATGCTATATCATTTAAAACGAATTTTTTCTTGATTTCTTTGCTTATTAAGTCAATAGCACAATGATGACATTCACGTTCTTTTTCTTGAAATAATTCCCAAGTAATAGTTCTATAGTTCTCTTTTATTTCCGTTTTATGTTTTTCATAAACTAATTTTAAAAACGCTCTTCTTTTATCGGTTTTTATCCCAAAAAAAGTAAAATTGTTTTTTAAGTAATTTTCCATTGGAACAGCTAATTCATTATTAGAATTTACTTGTAACAATTTAATTAATTCGTTCTTAAATTCCATTTAATTCATTCAGTTTGTTTTGAGAATGGGTTCTTATTTCTTCAAAAAATAGTGTGAATTCATTTTCAAAATCGGTGTAAAATTGTACTAATTCTTCAATAGAATATTGCATTTTAGATTTAAACTTCGTTCTATAGTCCATTTGGTAAAGTATTGTTCCTATTCCTTCTAGTGTGGCATAACTTAGTAACCAATTTTGTTTAATCATACTAGGCATCATTTTTTGAATTCTTGGTGTTAGTAAATCATAATTGTTTTCTAACAGTTTGTAAAAATTTGAAACATAAATATTTAATGGAGTTGCTGAATAATTAGACCAATTTTTAGCCAAAAAATGATCATAAAAAATATCTATTATTACTCCAGAATAATGACCATATCGTTCATGTAATCTATGTTTGCTTTGTCTGAATATTAAATTGGCATCAGTAAAAGTATCAATCTCTCTATGCAATAAAATTCCTTTTTTAATGAAAGGTTGAAAATTATTATAATCATCACCTTTAATTCCATCAGCCATGAAATTTCCTATTTTTATGAGATTATTTTCTCCAGAAAGATAAGTATGTGCTAGGAAATTCATCTGTTATACTTGTAGGTTAAGAATTTAAAAGTTTACTTTCGTAAATATATAATTTTTAGATTAAATTAATTTCTTAGAATAATTATATTTGCTTTTTACTAACATTTTAGTAAGTTAAACTTATAAATTTTATAAATAATTATGACCTTAATAAAATCGATATCTGGAATACGTGGAACAATAGGTGGGAATGTTGGTGATAATCTTACACCAGTAGATGCTGTTAAATTTGCAGCAGCTTATGGTACTTTTTTAAAAGAAGGAAGTGGGAAGTTAGAAGTAGAAAGAAAGCTTAAGGTTGTCATTGGAAGAGATGCAAGAATTTCTGGATCAATGATTCATAATCTAGTTCAAAACACCTTAGTAGGATTAGGAATTGATGTCATTGATTTAGGCTTGTCAACTACTCCTACTGTTGAAATTGCTGTGCCTCTTGAAAAAGCAGATGGTGGAATTATTTTAACAGCTTCTCATAATCCAAAACAATGGAATGCTTTAAAATTATTGAATGCCAAAGGAGAATTTTTAAGTGGAGCTGAGGGTGCTAAAATATTAGAAATTGCTGATGCTGAAGCTTTTGATTTTAGTGATGTTGATAGTTTAGGTGAAGTGACCGAGAATTCATCGTACATGGATATACATATTGATGAAGTCTTAGAACTTCCTCTTGTAGATGTTGAAGCTGTAAAAGCAAAGAAATTTAAAGTGGTTGTTGATGGAGTTAATTCATCAGGAGGAATTGTTATACCAGATTTGCTAGAGCAAATGGGTGTTGAAGTGGTGAAGTTGTATTGTGAACCAAATGGTCATTTTCCACATAATCCTGAACCTTTAAAAGAACATTTAGGAGATATTTGCAAACTAGTAGTAGAAGAAAAAGCCGATTTTGGAATTGTGGTCGATCCAGATGTAGATAGATTAGCTTTTATTTCAAATGATGGTGAAATGTTTGGAGAAGAATATACCCTTGTAGCAGTTGCTGATTATGTTTTGGGAAAAACCAAAGGGAATACGGTTTCTAACATGTCTTCTTCTCGTGCTTTACGAGATATTACAGAAAAACATGGTGGGAAATACCACGCAAGCGCTGTAGGTGAAGTAAATGTGGTGACTTTAATGAAAGAAACAAATGCTATTATAGGTGGTGAAGGAAATGGAGGAATAATTTATCCAGAAAGTCATTATGGTAGAGATAGTTTAGTAGGTGTGGCTTTGTTTTTAACACATTTAGCCAACTTAGACATGACGGTTGCCCAATTAAGAGCTAGTTATCCACAATATTTTATGAGTAAAAATAAAATTGAATTAATTCCTCAAATTGATGTTGATTTGATTTTAGAAACTATGACCAAAGAATATGCTAGTGAAGACATTAGTACAATTGATGGTGTTAAAATTGATTTTCCTACAGAATGGGTACATTTAAGAAAATCAAATACAGAACCCATTATTCGTATTTATACCGAAGCTCCTACTCAAAAAGCGGCTGATGTTTTAGCAGAACGTTTTGTAAATGAACTTAAGTTAATAGCTGGAATATAGATATCATGTGTTAAAAATAAAAAGTCTCTTATTTGTATGAATTAGAGGCTTTTTAATTAATGGTTTCAAATTTATATAAAAAAGCGTTTTACTCTTAATACTAATTCAATTGGATTAAAGGGTTTGGCAATTAAATCATCTGCTCCTAATTTGAAGGCTTCAATTACAGTTAAATCTTCTTTACCTAATGAAGAAATTACTATTACATTAATTTTTGGATATTTCTTTTTAGAATAGGAAGTAACTTCTAATCCAGATTTGAAAGGTAACATTATATCTGTAATAATTAAATCGGGTGAAAAGGATTCTATTTTTTCAATACCTTCTAAACCATCATATGCAATTTCAATTTCGTAATTTTCTTTTTTTAATAAAAACTCAATAATGTTTTTTATAATTTTATCATCTTCAATAATAAGAATTTTTTTAGACATACTATTATAATTTATAATTTAGGGTAAGTGAAATAGTTATTTCATTTTGAAATTTTTCTGGAAAATATTCCTGATTATTATAGTTTGCTAGAATACCAAAGAAGTATCTAGAATAATATAGTTTATTATATCCAATTCCAATTCTTTTTGAATTTAATGCAACTCTTTGTTCAAATTGTGTTAAAGTTACTCTTTCATCTGGTGACGTTCCATATCCTGCTAATAGACTAAAATAATCATATTTTGTATTGAAATAGTAACGATATGTTATTGCTAATGATGGATATTGTTTTGTTTTCTGCGACTAAAAACATAAGTTCTTGCATTTATCCAGTTAGAACCAAAATATTTGCCTATACCTATAACTCCAGAATTGATTTTTTCAACTTCTCTTTCATTATATCTATAACCCATTTCTCCTTCCCATCCTTTTCCTAAATCTTGAAAATAGGAATAAGAAATTTTGAATTTAGGAAACACACTTTCATTACCAAAACCAATATTAAAATAAGAATAACTTTTTTCGTAATTTTTAAAGTAAGTTTCAAATTCATATAGCAATCCCGAATTTGTGCTACTACCATTTACTCGTCTATCGGTAAAGTTTACTCTTCCTATTAGTGTTATCTTTTCTCTTTGTCTTAAATATTGAATGCTAGAGTAGTGCCAAGGGCCATAATTAGATCTGTTAAAATGAGTGTAAGAATAGTTAAAGCCTATTTGGTCAAGTTCTGTTTCGTTTTTAATATTTTCGAGTTCATTTTTAAAGTAAGCTTCATCAGGAAATTTTTGTTTCATTTCCTCTAAAAATGCAATCGTTTTTTATTGTCTTTTTGAAGTTTAAGTATATAGGACTTTTGTTTGTAGAAATCTATTTCATACGGATAAATTGCAATTCCATTGTTGATAATTTCAAGTCCTGCAACATAATTTTTTTGTTCTGTTTCTAATTTTGTTAGATAGAGGAAAGTTTCTTTATATTTTGGATTAATTTTTATAACATGAGAATAATAAAATCGAGCACTATCAATAGCATTTGTTTTATGATAAGCGCGCATCCATAAATAAACATAAAATCAAGGTAATTTGGAGCTTCTTTTATACCCAATTGCCCTAATTTAATTGCTTTAACGTAATTTGCTTCTTTAGCGAAGGCATCATTGGTTATAACCAAAAGACTATCGGTATTTATTTTTTGAGAATAAATAAAGGCTGGTATTAAAACAAAAAAAACTGAATATTTAATTTTTCTATACATAATTATTGTTTTTTATTGAATCCTTTTCGAATCATTATTCCCCATTTTTTTTCTTTATTCATTAAGAAATGATAATAGCCTTTTATTGATGTATAAACATTTAAAGGATGATATACAATAGGTTCAATAAAGATCATTGCTATTAAGATTAATATTTCCTTAATACTAGAATATTGTTTGTGTACTTTTTGATCTAATGAAACCGAAATCAAAGTAATAAGCACATAAAACAAAATAAACTGATATCGTAATAGCAATAAAAAAGGGATAATTAATACCAAAAAAAACAATGTTTAAAATGATAAAGATTATACCTATTACTTCTAATATGGGAACAGCAAATTCACAAGCTACATAATATGGAAAAGCAATAAGTCCAGTTCTGCCATATTTTGGATTAAGTATCACATTTCTATGTAAATGTAATGTTTGAATTAAACCTCTTGCCCATCTAACTCTTTGTCTTAAAAATATCTCTTTTGTAGAAGGAACTTCTGTCCAGCATAAAGATTCTGGAACATAAGTAATTATGAATTTTTTCTTATTTTCATGCATGTATTTACGCATGCGAGTTATTAATTCTAAGTCTTCTCCAAGTGATTTATGCCAATAACCACCCACTGCAATAACTGTTTCTTTGTCAAAAATACCAAGACCTCCAGAAACTAGTAGTAAACCATTTATTTTACTCCAAGCCATTCTACCAAATAGAAATGAGCGAATGTATTCTAGTTCTTGAAAACGAGCAAAAAAATTGGTAGGATAGTGCGATTCGTCTAGCATTCCTTCTTTAAAAGTACAGGAGTTAGCAATTCTAATAGCTGCTCCTGCTGCAATTACTTTAGTAGTACTTTCAATAAAAGGTTTTACTAATACAGCAACAGTATCTTTTCTTAAAATACAATCAACATCAGTACAAATGAAAAGTGGATATTTTGCCGAATTTATTCCAGCATTTGACCCATCAGCTTTACTTTTTCCATTTTCTTTGTCAACTACTAATAATTTATTATAAACTGGATTAGTTGATTTATAATGACCTCTTACTGGTTGAGTGACTATTTTCTCTATATAATAAAAGTCAACCTTTACAAGCTCAAATTCTTTTATTAGTTTTTCTAAAGTATCATCTGTACTGCCATCATTTACAATAATGATTTCATATTTTGGATACTCTTGTAACAACAAAGATTTTACATTATAAACAATAGTTACACCTTCATTATAAGCTGGAGCTACAATAGATACTCCTATGGTGTCATTTGACCGAATTAAAACATCTTTGTGTAAGAAGTTTTTTGATTCATAATATTTTTTAATTTGTTTAAATGAAAATATTGCTAAAATTGTATAAATTAAAATGTAGATGATAGAATAAACTCCAAAAAAATATTCTGAAGCATGAATAATATGCTCAAATGTTTTCAATTTAAATAAGGATTTTTAATATGTAATAACATTTTTTGTATAGTATCTTCTTCCGTTTTTGTTACATATTTGTAGTTATCAAAAATGTTTTCTTAATATTGTAGATGCAATGTATTAAAGCAAATTTGATTTCAATATTGCTCTCATTTTTAATTTTTTGTTGTAATGTTTTACAACATTTTCATTACCAATTTCTGATAGTGTTTGTAACAATATGATTTTATTAGTAGGACTAGTTTCTTTAGGATAATGGTTTAAAAGAATATCACTAACTTCAAAATTGAAAAGTTCTCTAGAAGCTATTATAGTTTCTTTTCTTACCTTTTTATCTTCGTTTTGTAATAATTTATAAGTTTGTTCATTGGTTAATTTATGTTTGTAACGCATCATCAATTTTATTGCAATGGCAACGATAGAAACATTTTTATTGTCTAGCCATTGCTCTATATTTTTAGGCATTGTTGCTTTTTTCTTGTAGATAATGTTTAAAATTTTTAATTCATCAGCTTTAGAAATAGGATATTCAAAATTATCTAAATAACTAAACTTTTCATCAGATAATGATATATATGCAATAATAGCGTTTGATTTTAGTTGAGGATTTTTACTGTTCAAATATTTTTTAATGTGACCTTTTTTAATTTTATAATCTAAGCTTTGATAGTGATAAAAAGCCTCAGATTTATCTTGCCAATTACTTTTCCTAATAAGAGAATTAGTAAGTTTATCAAATTTAAAATATTTATAAATTAAGATAATACGGTGTTCATATATATCATTAATATTTTCTTTTATGTGAATGATTTTTTCAAAAACATATTTTTTTAATCGGTCATCATTATTGATATATTTTTTATCAAATTCTTTAATAGTTTTTTTGAGACTACTAGTATCACTTTCTGAAAAAATTGTGGAAATAAGAAATGAATTAATATGTTCCTCAATTTCATTGATGTTTTTTACAAACTTATCGTCTTGGTATCTATTATAAACTAGTGTGCTTATAATGGTTACTACAAAAAAGATAATTAATGGAATAAAAACAAAGATTAAAAAAAATAAAAATGTGATGTGGTTCAAACACAAAGTTAAAATCTTTTTCAATAATAGTAATAACATCTTCAAAGAAGTTGTTTTGTAGGTTAAGTGTCATTAATGGTAATAGCTTTACTTTCAGCGCACAAAAGTAATTTTTTTTTTTAGAAGAAAACTTTTTTAAGAAAAATATTAACAGTTTATTTTTTAAAATCGTTAAAAGGATAGTTATGTTAGATGTATTGATTAAATATGTAGTTATTTATGAAATTAAAAATTTGTTTTTTAATT
>JAAURU010000033.1 GCA_012032075.1 Flavobacterium sp. | reverse complement strand
TCGACTATGAAAAAGGAACAGCTACTATTTTTGATATAAACGGTAGAAGCCTACAAAGCATCGAAATAAAAGGAGAACGCACCATACCATTAGAAGTAAACACACTTCCACAAGGTATTTATATAATAGAAATTAAAACTAACACAGAAAATTCTAGTGTTAAAATGATTAAAAAATAAGATGATGAAGAAGTTTATATATTTAAGTTTATTATTTGCAAATGTTTTTATGGGCAAAATATTGCAAAACCAAATGTTAAAAGTCCAACTGCAAATACATTTGAAACTTTTGGTAATATTCCTGTGAGTTTAGCTACTGGAACACCTGATATTTCAATACCTTTTCATACGCTAAAAAAGGGAAAATATCGAAATACCGATTACACTAAAATATCATCAAGGAACAATTAACCATACTACACAGCCGGGATGGGTTGGACTAGGTTGGAATTTACAAAGTACAGGAGTAATTACAAGAAATGTTAATCATACCCCTGATGATTTTAGAATAAACGGTTATGATGTGCCAAATAGCCCAAATATATCTCCCTTAATAAAATATTATAACAATACTAATCCTTCTCAATCTGGTAGTAATTTAATTGAAAATAATGCTAATTGGGCATCAACCCAAAATTTAGATTGGGCATTATACCCTGAGAGTATAGGTACTTATTATGATGTTTCTGCGGATGAATTTAGTTTTAATTTCTTAAATTATTCAGGAAAATTTTTATATGCTGGGGCAAGTAAAGGTTGGGTTGTAATTTCTGATTATGACATTAAAATTGAACAAAATGGATTTTTAACGCCTAACGAAATAAAGCAAGATTTACAACCTTATATTAATTCTGAAAATAGTCCGCAAAATGTACCTGAACCTTTTCAATTAGCGGAAACAGAACAAAGTAGAGCTTTTAAATCGTTTACTTTAATTACTCCTGATGGCACAAGATATAGCTTTGGAGGCTTAGGCTTTGTAGAATATTCAACTTCTTATTATTCCATTACTAACGCTAGAAATGTATCTTTAAACTCTTGGTATTTAAGTAAGATAGAGGATATTTACGGAAACGTGGTAAACTTTAATTATAGTAAAGATTATATAACTTGTGATATACAAGGAGGAACCTTAATTAATGCTTTAGAAGTAAAAAATTAACCAATTATAGTGGTGTAGATACGGTAATTCCTAATACTTCTCCAAGTTATATGAATACAGAAAGTGGAAGTTTTATTTTTCCAATATATCTTAATTCAATAACTTCTGAAAATGAAATTATTTCATTTGAAAGTCTAAATGCTAATACACTAAAATACACTAGCCAACAGTTAACTAATAATCAAAGTAATTCAAATAACAATACTAATTTGAATATTATTGGTAAAAATTTAGATAATTTGAAGGTTAAAAAATTATATCGTATCATTGTTAAAGATATAATAAATAGTAAAATAATTAATTATGCTAATTTTTCTTTCACTGAGGGTGCTAATACTAGACTATTATTAAATGGAATAGATATAACAGGTAATAATTATAAATTTGAATACAACACATTAAATGCTGGGCAACCTTATCTATTAAGTAAAGAAAATATACTAGGATTAAACTTAAACAATATTAACACGCATCCAACAATTAATAATGGAGAATTTAATACTATTTTAAATTTACCTCAATACTGTATATTAACTAAGATTATTTATCCAACCAAAGGATATAGTGTTTTTCAATGGGAAAAGCATGAGTATGGTGCTAAAGTAAATGCCAATAGATTAACAAGTATTGTAAACTTACAAGCAGAGAAAGGATATGTTGAGGGGTCTAGGATTAAGTCTATAACAAACTATAACTATAGCAATGAGATTCTAACTCAAAAAAAGTATTATTATGTTAAGAATTATTCAAATGTTTATAATAATGAACAATCAATACAATATCTAGGTAGTAGTGGGGTAAGAGATGGAAGTCCAAAATTAGAGACTACAGATTATTTTTCTATTGGACAAAACAGATACCAAGTAAAATTTATCAATACTCCTTACAATTTAATGTTTAATTTGCCTTCTAATGGCAATAGAGTTTCTTACAGTGAAGTGGTGGAATTAAACAGAGATAATTCTTATACTAAATATTATTTTACAAGTTATCAAGCTAATGATGCTTTGATTGAATATCCTACAAATACAACTGTAGATAACCATATGGATCAATTCCCACAAGGATTTAAAGTACAATCTTATCAAAACGATGCTTATTTTCCATTCACAAGTCTTGAAAATGAGAGAGGCAGACAAGAGGGGGTTTTCCATTACAACGCTTCCAATGTTGTGATCCATAAAAAATCATCAAGTATAGAAATGATTTAGAACGATTTCAAAAATTTTATAAGCAATTAAAAAGTACAAATACGGCATCACTCAATCAAAGTGGAACTGGTTTTATAATTATTCAAGGAGCAATAGCCGTAAAATTATATAATTACAAAGTATATCCTATTGAAGAAATCAATATTAATTACAATACATCAGGTCAAAAACAATTAGTTTCAATAGAAAAGTTTAAATATAATACTAATAATGATTTATTGATTGAAAAATCTATTGAAATTTCAAATGAATCCAATAAGAAAAGTACTAAATATTTTTATCCACAAGATTTGTCAACAGAACCATTTATGCAAAATTTAATTCAAGCCAACAGAATTTATCCAATTCAAGAGGAGACTTACTTTGGAGCTGAAAAATTAACCGCCCAAAAAACGGTTTTTACAAATACCCTGTCTAATGATTCAAAAGTATTGCCTCATAAACAGTATGTTGCTAAATTTCCTAATGATTTTCCTAACATTGCAAATGTGGGGCAACTTGAATGTAAAGCAACTTACGATAAATATGACGATAAAGGCAATTTGTTACAAATAACGGAACAAAACGGAATTTCTACCGTATTTATATGGGGCTATAAAAAGATGTACCCCATTGCAAAAATTGAAAATGCTACATATGCACAAGTACAACAGTATGAAACTAATTTACAAGCTGTAAGTGATAGTCCTAATTCAGAAACTGCTTTGCAAACCGCTTTAAATGCATTAAGAACAGCCTTGCCTAACGCTATGATTACCACTTACACCTACTTACCTTTAATAGGAATAAGCACTATGACAGCACCTAATGGGGATATTACAAAATATCAATATGATTATGCCAATAGATTAAAAACTATTTTAGATAAAGACAATAAAATACTAGAAAATTACGAATACCAATACAGATAATGATGATAAAGAAGTTTAATTTAGTAATAATCGCAATTTTATTTTCGATAATTAACATACAAGCGCAAACTACATTGATGCGTTTTTATGAAGATAAAGACCAAGACGGAATAGGTATTGGTAATGGGGTTTTAATAGATGTAGCTGTTTCTCAACCTGTATTTCCAAACACAGCAATAAGAAATGGAGATTGTGATGATAATGATAACACCATTACATTTCCTGTAAATTGGTACTTAGACAATGATGGAGATGGTTATGGGAGTACTACTGTTATAGTAAATTCTTGTCAAAGACCTAATAATGGAGTTAGAAATAATACCGACTGTAATGACAACAACCCTTTAGTATATCAAACCAAAACAGGCTATTTAGATGCCGATGGTGACGGTTTTGGTAGTCCATTCTCTCCAGTTTCTTATTGTGGGGATTTACCGCCTAATGTGGTAGAGAACAATTACGATGCTTTTGCTCCTAATGTTTATGGAAGTTTTGGAGGGAATCCATATATACACCCAAGTTCCTTTTCATTACCTAACTCAGGTAAAAATTACATTGTAAAAGTAGTGCCTAAAAAGCCAGTGAGTGCGCTCTCTGAAATCAACAATATAAATGATGCTACTATTAACATTACTTTTTATGATGGTTTAGGAAGAGCCATACAAAATAGTGCTTGTGCACAAAGCGCTTCGGGTAAAGATATAATTACCTATATGCGGTATGATACTATGGGCAGAATGGCTGTAGAGAATTTACCTTATCCTGCAACTGATGCTTTAATGACATATAAAGAAAATGCCAGTCAGGAGCAATTTAATTACTATGCCAGTATTTATGGCTATAATTATTTTTTTAGTGAAAAGATATACGAAAAATCACCCCTTTCAAGAGTATTAAATCAAGGCGCACCAGGAACTTGGAAAGCAGGTAATGGACATGATATTAGATTTGATTACCAAAGTAATGTTGCTAATGAAGTAAAATACTTCAAAGCCACAGCCACTTGGAATGCCACATCGAAATTATATGATATTTCAATTAGTAGTCCGCAAACCTATTATAATACTAACGAATTATACAAAACCATCACTAAAGATGAAAACTGGACAAGCGGAGTAAACAATACCACCGAAGAATTTAAAAACAAAGAAGGACAGGTAATTTTAAAACGAACCTATAATGCTGGTGTAGCTCATGACACCTATTATGTATATGATCAGTTTGGTAATTTAACTTATGTAATACCTCCTATAATTGCTGACGGTTCTCCCCTTTTGGAGGAGTTAGAGGGGGCTGGCTATCAGTATAAATATGATGCTAGAAACCGCTTAGTAGAAAAGAAACTACCGGGCAAACAATGGGAATTTATAATTTATGATAAACTCGACAGACCCGTAGCAACCGGACCAGCGTTTACTCCTTATGGAGGCACAACATTAGGTTGGATAATAACCGAATATGATGTTTTTGGTAGAGTTACTCAAACAGGTTGGAAACAAATGACAGCTACAGCAACCGCTAGAAAAACCAATCAAGCTTCAATTGAAACAGGTAGTAATCCATTTGTTTTAAATGTAAATGATATCTTAACTAAAAATTATTACGATACTTATACCTATCCAAATGCACCAGAAGTTCCCACTCAAATTGAAGGGCAAACCATAGCCACAAATGTAAAAGGACTTTCAACGGGTTCATGGGTAAAAGTATTAGATGCATCTAACCCAAATGCTAGTGAGGTAAGTTATACGTTTTATGATGATAAACTTAGACCCGTAAGGACATATAACTCTAATTTTTTAGGTGGTTTTACCCAAGTTGATAATAAATTAGATTGGTCAGGAAAAACATTATATACTTTAACTACGCACAAATATGATGGAAATGCAGAGGCAATAACCATAGCTGATAGATTTACTTATTCAGGTCAAGATAGATTAGTATTACACAAACAACAAATTAATCAACAACCAGAACAACTAATAACTAAAAACACTTACGATGAGCTGGGGCAATTGATAAGCAAAAATGTAGGTGGGCAAGATATATCAGGGAATACAGCCTTACAAACAGTTGACTATAAATACAACATTAGAGGCTGGTTAAAAAGTATCAATGATGTCAATAACATAGGGAACGATTTATTTGCTTTTAAAATAAGCTACAATGACCCAGAAGATGCAACGGCTTTGTATAATGGTAATATATCAGAAACGTTTTGGAAAACCAATAGCGATAATGAGCTTAGAAAATATAAGTATAACTATGACAATCTGAATCGATTAACGAGTGCTGAATACAAAAAACCCTTAGCATCGATTAATGATATAAATGCTTATAATGAAACGCTTACTTATGATAAAAACGGAAATATCAAAACTCTAGTAAGAAATGGGGGTATTAATGCAGGAATGCCAAATATTATAGACAATTTAGTTTATAATTATAATGCGGACAATAAAAATCTATTAGAAAAAGTAGTTGACAATACCACTTCGCCACAAGGATTTAAAGATGGCTCAAATACTGATAATGACTTTAGTTATGATGCTAATGGGAATATGTTAACCGATAAAAACAAAGGTATAACAACAAATATTTCATATAACCACTTAAATCTACCAACAAAAATACTTGTTGGAACCAACACAATTGAATATCTTTACAATGCCATAGGACAAAAAGCACTTAAAAAAGTGACCGAAGGAAGTACTATAACAAACACACACTATTTAAGTGGTGGCTTTCAGTACAAAGAGGGGTTTTTGCAATTTTTTTCCCATGAAGAGGGCTATGTCAAGAAAAAAGGAGATAATTTTAGTTATGTTTTTAATTATAAAGACCACTTAGGAAATATTAGGGTAAGTTATTCGGATATTGATGGCGATGGGCTTTTAGGTGATGAGCATATAGTAGAGTGTGTAACTGAATATGACAATAAAGGAAGACCTTATCAAAATTGTATAAATTATTTTACAAGTTCAATCCTTGAAGAAAATCATTTCTACTCATTTGGATTGAAACATGAAGGCTATAATTATGATTCAGAGCCTAATTATACTTACAAGCTGAATGGCAATGAATACCAAGACGAGCTAGGGTTGAATTTATATGATATGAATGCCCGTCAATATGATCCAGCAATTGGTAGATTTACTTCAATAGATCCAATCGTACATCATTCACAATCTACATACGCAGCTTTTGATAATAATCCTGCATTTTGGGCTGACCCAAGTGGAGCAGCTGCCGTCTATAATTGGGATACAGGAAAGTATATGGATGGCAACAAAGAAGTATCTTTCGAGCAAGCAATGGCAAGCCACGGCTTAAATTCTGACGGAAGTGAAAACAGAGAGGAAACCACCACAAGTGCAGAAGCCAAACCTTTGACTAAATCTATTTTATTAGAATATGTAAAAGAAAATTATTGTAAAGATTGTTCTAGTGGCAAATTACAACAAGTTACAGGAGAATTTTTTGAAAAACAATTTGAAGCTTTTGCAAGAGGAGTTACACCGTCTAAATTTAGATTTAGAAAAGGAACAAAACTTTATGGCCCAAGAAATACAGTTCCTGATTTCATTGCCGACTTTATAAGAGAATACAAAAACGGTAGAGCACCTACAAGAGTACAGGGAGCTGTTGCATATGAGGTCAAAGCTATGAACGGTAGTTTATACTTATCTTCAAATACCAATCAGTTAATGGGGCATATAGACAATTTAAGTAGTAAGTTTAGATTTATGAAATCATACGGAAACCCTCATTTAACACTTGCCACAACCTACGATGTTAGTATTGGTACTTCTGTCACTAATAGAGCAGCTGAAAAAGGAGTTGGCTTAAATCAAGTGGTATCTTATTATACAATGGTAAACAATCAAATGATAATTACATTTGGTCCAAAAGTAAATCCTACGGAACTCAAACAGGCAATAAAAGACTAGCATTATGAAAAGTGTATATGTTATTTATTTGTTTGCAATAATCTTAAGTTTTAATTTTATGAATACTGAACAGATTAATGATTACAAGCAAGAAAAAGTAAGTGTCATTATTGATTATTTAAAAAAGAATAAAAGAAAAATAGATAGTTTTGATTATCAGTTAGACACTAATAGTGCTTTTGTTTATATACTCCAAAATGGAGAAATTATTTTGCTACCTGGAAATTTAGCTTCTTATGAAAATGGGCTTATTATTAAAAGTAAAGAAGCTTTTAATAAAATGGTTAAAGATGACTTTTTCCCCATAGCAGTAGTTGACGTGTATCAATATGAAATATACAGTAAAAAACTTCTTAATTTACCAGAGCATATAAATGAAAATATTGTTAATCTAGAAAAGGATCTAAATATTGAAATCTCGAATAAAGCCAAATATGATGATGATTTTTTCAAAGCCTTTAATGAAGCTATTAAAAAAGTAGATTTAAAGAATAATAAAGATAATTATACATTATCATTGTCTATATTGTTGGGAGAGATAATAATAAAAAACAAAGGTGGTTATTGGAAAATAATCAAAGAATATGGAGTATATAACCCTTACTACATTCCTTATATTGTTTTAAATGATAACGAGGTTGAATTAGAGGTTATGGAAAGAATAATGACAGATTTAGAGCAACCTCAATATTTTGATTTAAAGAAATCGTATGATTTTTTAACAGATCCTAGATTAAATATGCAATTAAATGTAGAAGCCCAAAAAATGTACCAAGCTATTAAAAAAGATAAGTTTGGTAATACTGAAGATTAAAACTGTAAACCAAGTTTAAATAAATAAACCACTTCAAATTGAAGTGGTTTTTTAGTTTATAAAAGCAATTAAGATTTTTAAAAGTTTACTTTACCATCTAATAAATCCTTCATTCTTTTTTTAGTAAGCATCGAATTAATAATTTTAATCAAGGCATTTTTTTCTTCTTCGTCCAGTTGATTAATAAGCATTAGTTGTTCGTTTAGTTCGTGGTTCTGTAACTCTACCACACTATTTTCATTATCGTTTAAAAGCGTATCAGCCGAAACCGCAAACACTTTCATTAGTCGCTGTACAATATCAATAGACGGTAATAAATGACCGTTCTCCATTTTAGATAAATGCGTAACGTGTATGTGTATTTTGTCGGCTAGTTCCTGTTGGTTCATATCGGCAGCTTTACGCAAAGCTTTGATTTTTTCGTTGAACTTCATATTATAAAGTGCTATTGTTTCTTGCAAATTTACCATAAGTTGAAAGTTTTTACTATTAATATTTACTATAATGAAATTATATTGCAATATTATGAAATATTATTGTAATTTTGCTTTCAAGATTATGAATAAATATATTGAATAATATTCAACAAGATTGTAAACAATGGAAATACAAGACATCAAGCAAAATTTATCATTAGAAAGCATCTTACACCACTACAATTTAAAAGCAGACAAAAACAATATGCTCCGTTGTCTGTTCCACGATGATAGCACAGCAAGTTTACAAGTAAGTTTTAGTCAAAATAAATACAAATGCCACGCTTGCGATAAAAAAGGCGATGTAATCCAATTTGTTCAAGATTATGAAAAGCTAACCAAACACGAAGCATTAAAAAAATGTACGGCAATGATAGAAACAATCCAACCAGTTCAAAAAGCAACTACAACCATACAAACACCAAATCCAGTAAACGAACAGGAAAGAATACTTTTTCTTGAAAAGATGTTTTTAAGTTTTAGAAAAGGATTGTTAAGCAGTCCACCAGCCAAAGAATATTGCAGTAGTAGAAATTTAGACTTTGATAAATTAGAAGTTGGTTTTAATAGTGGTCAGTTCCATCACGGAGCAAGAAAAGACGAAAAGTTAATTAATGATGCTTTACAATGTGGGCTACTGACAACGGCAGGAACTAACTCAAGAACAGGCGGACAAGCGTATAAACCTTTTGGAAATAAATCAATCTTGTTCCCACTTAAAAACAAAGAAAACCAAATCGTTAGCTTTTATTTTAGATCTACAATTAATAACGAAAACTCAAAACATTTTTATCTGAAGAACCGACAAGGACTTTATCCAAATTATCCAAACCCGGACACAAAGAAATTAGTACTTACTGAAGCTATCATTGACACGGCTAGTTTATTACAAATAGACGAGATAAGAGAGAATTACACACTATTAACCTGCTACGGAACTAATGGACTAAACGAAGAAATCCTAAATGCTTTAAAACCTTTAAAACAGTTAGAAGAAATCATTTTCTTTTTTGATGGAGATAAAGCAGGAAACGAAGCCGTTACCAAATATGCCGAAATCTTGCGAGAGTTACACCCAAAAGCCAAAATAAGCCAAGTAGAAACACCCAAAGACGAAGACATAAACAGTTTAATCATTGGACACGAAAGAGAAATTTTAATCCATCTAATCGAGCAAAGAAAGGAGATAGTATTTTTATTTTCAATTGAAGAAAAAGTTACAGTTGAACCAAAACAGGAAGTACAAAAAATTACTCCAGAACCAAAAAAACAGATAACTGACAACGGACAACCGATAACCTTTCTACAACAAGATAATCTACTACAAGAACTTAACAAACTCATAGAACAAAGCGGAATAGTTGGCGAAGCAAACAGCAGACTATTACTATTTATCATCGCATCAAGCTACAAAACCAAAAGCCCATTACACGCCATAGTACAAGGAAGTTCAGGAAGTGGAAAAACACACCTAATCAGTAAAATAGCCGATATCATACCACAAGAAGACGTACTTCGATTTACAAGAATTACAGAAAGTAGTTTGTATAATTGGGGCGAATATGAATTAGTAAATAAACTATTGGTTATTGAAGATTTAGACGGATTAAAAGAAGAAGCAATGTTTGCAATGCGGGAATTAATCAGTAATCAAAGGTTAAGCAGCAGCGTATCCATCAAAGACAAAAAAGGAAATATCAAGAGTACCAAAAAAGAAGTAAAAGGAGTTTTTAGCAGTTTATCAGCCACAACCAAAGGCGAGATTTACGAAGACAATATGAGTAGAAGTTTTTTATTAGCGGTAGATGAAAGCCAGGACCAAACCGATAAAATAATTAATTATCAAAACAAGCGTATAGCAGGAGAAATAAACGAAAAAGACCAAGAGAAAGCCAAAGAACTATTACAAAAAATAATCAGAGCTTTAAAGGTAGAAGAAGTACAAAATCCGTATGCCACACAAATACAATTACCTGAAAACGTACACAAAAAACGAAGATTAAACGAAATGTTCCAAAGCATTATAAAACAAATTACCATTATAAACCAATACCAAAGAAGAACCCAAAACAACAGAATAGTAACCGAAATTATCGACATCGAAAACGCGGTAGAAATACTTTTTGAAAGTATCATATTGAAAATTGACGAGTTAGACGGCAGTTTACGACAGTTTTTTGAAAAGCTAAAAAAGAAGTTTAAAACCGATGATTTTACACGTTTTGAAGCAATGGAAGCCACAGGATTTAAGAAAACACAATTACAATACTACATCAATCAATTGGTACAATTAGAATACATAAAACAATACGGACACGGCAACAAAGGCTATAAATATAAAATCTTCCACTTTGACGATATACAAAGCGTTAGAAAGAAACTAAAAGACCATTTTATAAAGCAAATACAACAACTGAAACCGAACACCAACGAACGCTAACCGAACACAAAACGAACACTAAAAATTTAAAAAACTGCTAACTGTCAACTGATTACTGCAAACTTTCTTCTAGCGTTCGGTCAAAATAAAAAGTACAACCTCAAAAACATAATAGATGATAATAGACGACAGTGTATTTAATTATAGAAAAGAATTACAGGGCTTGGGGTATAGCAAAAATGCAGTAGATAATTATCCGAAATATGCACAAAGCTTGCTGAACTATGCCAAAGAAAATCCACAAAAAATAAACGATAACCATATTAAAAACTATTACAACTATCTACAAACCAAAACCAGTCAAAGACGAAAAGCACCATTAAGCGAAAGCCACATCTACAGCCAACTATTAGCTATTAAATTATATTTTGATTATTTAGAAAGAACCGGGACAATTAAACAAAATCCATACAACCTACGAATAAAACAACCTGCCAAAAAAGAACGAATAATATTTACTCAAGAAGAAATTAAAACCCTGTATCAAAACTGTGATAATTTACTGGAAACTACTATTTTAAATCTGTGTTACGGTTGTGGATTACGAAGAACTGAAGTAATATTATTGGATGTAAAAGACATTAATTTTGAACAAAAACTACTCTTTATAAGAAAAGGAAAAGGCAAAAAACGTAGAGTAATACCACTTACTGAAAGCATTGTAAAAGACTTAAAAAATTATAATAATCAAATAGAAATCTACCGAAAAGAGAAACTACAAAACTTCTTAATCAACGAATTAGGAAACCCAATAACAGGAAATACAATCTATATCACTTTTAAAAGAATACTCAAACGAACAAAAAAAATAGATCATCAAAATTATTGTTTACATAGTTTACGGCATAGCATCGCAACACATCTATTAGAAAATGAAATGAGTATTGAAATGGTCAGAGATTTTTTAGGACATACACAGCTTGGCACAACACAGGTTTACACCCGAATTAATTTTTTAAAAACCAAATTACAATGAAACCTAACGAAGTGGTTCACGAATACAATTAAAAAAAAATATAAAAAGATGAGTATTAGTTTAGAACAATTTTTACGACAAAGTTTAAGAGAAAGTTCCGTAGAAAGTTATTTATACAGTATTGAAAAATACAAAAAAGCCAATAGAAATGCAGACAAATATGATTATCAAAAAGTAATGCAGTATATTGAATTGTTACGCAATAATTACCAACCATCCACTATAAAAGCTACACTAGGTTGCATCAAACGATATTATGATTATTTAATAGAAATAGGCAAACGAAAAGACAATCCAGCCAGAGCCATACGATTACGAGATAAAACCGAAAACCCAATCCAGTTACAAGATTTATTTACCGAAAAAGAACTACAAAGCCTTTTAAATCCTAGAAAAGAGCGTTATCCATTTTTGGCCAAGAGAAACAAAATTATAATGAGTTTATTAGTCCATCAAGGTTTACGAATAGGCGAAATAGAAAACTTAAAATTAAGCGATATAGATTTAGAGAAAGCCACCATACAAGTAACAGGAACAGCACTAACCAATAACAGAAATTTACCTTTAAAAGCAGAACAAATACTATTGCTATATGAATACATCAACCACGACAGAACCAAGCTAAAAACGTGGAGAAACGACAACAATAAATTACTATTGGGAAAACTAGGAACACCTATCAGAACCGAAGATGTAGATTACTTAATTACAACGTATCAAAAACAGTACAAAAAGAAGCTCACAGCAACCACTATCAGACAAAGTGTATTAGCCAACTTACTAACCAAAAACAACGATTTACGAGTAGTACAACACTTTGCAGGACACAAACACCCAGACACTACAGAAAAATACCGCCAAACAGGATTAAATGCTTTAAAGACGGCTATTGATAAACTGCACCCAATCAAATAAAAATCCCAAAAAAGAAATAGGAACGCTTCGCTGACGTATTTGCACCCACCCAGCCAACGCACCCCAACGCTCAAGTGGCTTCTCCCACCACACAAGGCACTTGTTTTTCCCCAAGTACAGCACTATACTAAACAAATGGTTTTTATTGAGTAATACCATTGTAATTTAAGAAACAAACAAACTGTTAGTATAGAGCTGCTCACCCAACGCACAAAAAACAAGAGCCTTGACCCAACGCTAAAGCCACCCCAAGCTATATTTACATAATGAGCCATTATAGTTCAAGCCCTTTGGGTTCGCTTCGCCTTGAAACTATAAGCTCATTATGTAAAATAGCCGCTCTCCAACGCACCCACCCACTGCCGACGCTACTGCCGACGCACTACGATTGGTTAATTATTTTAGTAATGACTTTGCACAAAAAAAGCTTCACAAAAAAGCCAGCTACAGTGGTTGCCGTCTTTCTTTGCTCGTTTTTTTGCACAAATCATCACTAAAGGGAAGTAGATTGTGTGTTCAATCGCCACAAGGCTATGCTCATTTTTTTGGAAGATTGCTAAGGAAAACCCGATTATAAAACAACATTGGATTAATGGCAATCTTCCAAAAAATCGAGCCAACAATTTAAACCAATCAGCCGACAACAGGAAAACTCCGAAGTTGGTTTTGTACTTGTTTTGGATAATGGATAAATCAAAACGATTTTTTTTCATCTGAAGAAGAAAATAATTTATACTTCAGTCGAGGATGTCCCGTAGATGTCCCGAGGATAAGCCCACCATAAGCCCACTAAAGCCGACTTTATCAGAGGGATAAAAAAGGATAAACCAACTACATCAAATAGTTAATTTATCCTTGAAATAATGATTTTAAAGACTTGTAAGCATAAAAAAAGCCTTCCAAACTCGGAAAGCTTTAACTTTATAGAAAGTCTTTTAAAACTTAAAAAACTTCTACTACTCGCATGGCATTACCTTGAGCCAGTAAATAATCAACAGTATCTACTCTTTGGTAAAACTCGATACCCAAACACGCAATCACACTAACGCCAGCATCAGGAACCAATCCGCCAGGAGCGGTAGCCGTCAGGGTTATGGTTGTGCCGGTGTTATTGATAGGTTGAATAGCACTATAGGAAGTAATCCCTAAACTGTTTTGCTCTGGTGCATCAGGCTCATAGCTTAACGTACTCTCATCAAAACTATAATCCGACAACCAACCCACAGCAGCCGCAATACGGAAACCTGTAGCACCTGCGGGAGCATTGATAAAGTTTATCGGAATGAATGACGGAATAGTAAAGGTAATCTCCACACGGTCAGTATCTGAAGTAACCGTATAAGGAGCATTGAAAACCGAAGTAAAACTAATCTTCTCATTAAGTTCCAAACCTTTTGCCTGTGTTTTGTTAGCACTCAGTGCAATAGGTCGTTGTCCTCTTACGCCTGAAGCTCGTGCATTAATCGACTTAAATAGTTTAGTTAGAGAAGCGGTTAAAGTGCTACCGCCCATAGTCTGAATAACACTGCTTAGAGCAGTTCTAAATGCCTTACCTACTTTAGCAGCTCCGCCAAACTCGGCATTGTTCTCTCGGGTTCTTACGAAGTTCGAACCTGTTGCAATACGTTCCTTGGTCGGACCTCCTGCGGTTCTGGCCAAATACTCACCGTTAGAAGTATAAAAACTCATACCTCCAATGTTACCAACTAACTTGATAACGCCTTTTTGCTTACTCATGATCTAAATATTTAATGGTTAATAAAAAATGAGTAAAGCTGTCTTACATAGTATTGGTTTTTAGTCGATTAATACAAATAATGTGCCAATCGAATAAAAAAACACGTTAAATGTTATTTATAAAATCAAACTCTTTTTTTTCAATTGAAAGAAAAAAGAACTATTTT
>JAAURU010000032.1 GCA_012032075.1 Flavobacterium sp. | reverse complement strand
AATGGGTTACTATCACAATAGTTTTCAAGCAGTTCCTGAAGGAGTTTTAGCACCACCATATGGCAATGTACACAGTCATCCCATAGCAGATACCCAACCTGCAGTGGTTACCGACAACAACGATCCCTTAGGTTTAGGTAGAATACAAGTAAAATTTGCATGGCAAGAAGGAAATACACCATGGATACGAATGACAAACCCGCACTCTGGTGGAGGGAAAGGAATGTATTTTATTCCCGAAATTGGAGAAGAAGTTTTGGTTGCATTTGAAGCTGGTAATGCCGAAAAACCTTTTGTTTTAGGAGCCATGTATAATGGGAATGCAGCAAGTAGTTATGCCACATCAGGAAATGATATTAAAATTATTCAAACAAGAAGTGGGCATATTATTAAGTTTACAGAAGATGAAAGTATTGTAATTACAGATAAAAGTGGTAATGAAATCCATCTAGATACAACAGGTAGTAATATCAATATAACAGCTCCCAAAACATTAAATATTCAGGCAACTGATATTAATATTTCTGCAAGTAATGATATCAATATAACTTCGGGTAATAATAAAATGGTTAGTGTTGGGGCTAATCAAATTGTTTCTGTAGGGAATTCAAACAATGTAAGTATAGTGGGTAATAATGCTTTGAATGTAGGTGGTGAAATGATGGAAACTATTATGGGAGATTTAAAATCGCATACTGAAAAGCAAAGAGTTATAAGTAGTGAGAAAGGATATGAAGCTTCTAGTAATGGTTCGATTAATAAACATTCACAAAAAGAAATACAAAATAATAGCGGAGAAAAAGCTAAAGCACATTAAAGATGACAAGGACTAGAATTGTAGGAGGAAAGTTAATCGAAACTACAGGAGGAGATTATAATATCTACACTAAAGAAAATATTGTCTATAGTGCAGCAACTACAATTACCGAAACTGGAGTAGAAACTGGAGTAAGTTATGGTAACCCACAAAGTCCTCCAGCAAGAAATGAATACTTTGTAAAAGGATGGTGGTCTTTAGATATTGAGGGAAATAAAGTTATAACTAATGCACTTCCTTCAATGTTAGTTTATTTTCATTTGGAAACAAAAAATATTGATAATGGAAATTCAATTCTTATAACACTTTACGAAGAAGATAATAGTGAGCCAGAAGAAACATCAAATCAAGAAGATCAAGATGATAAAATTACACTTATCAATTCAGCTACAAGAATAGAAACTATAGATAGTAAAGTGAATAATAATAAGGTTGTTATTCCAATACAATTAAGTAAACTAGATAATTTTATAGAAGATGAGGTAGATAAGGTTTTAGAACTATATTTTAAATGTACTTATTTAAATGAATCTGCAAAGTTTCCTTCAGCTGTAAATGATTATTTGAAAGTAGGACAAATAATTGCTGATAGGTACAAAATTCCAGGATTAAATGAAAACGGATCCGATATAGCTAGTGATTTATGTTATGGCTTTGGAGTTAAAGACCCTTTGCCAATTTACCCAACAAATACTGTGGCTACATATAAATCAGAATATGAAAATTCAGGTTTAATAGAAAATGTGCATAATTTATTTATTAATAAATCTAATGAATCACACAAAGCTTTATATAGCAAACAAGAATGTTACAGTACAAAGTATACTCTAACGACAATACCTTTAATTGACTTAGATATAAATATTTCTACAGGCTTAGATGTTAGGGTTTTTGACACATTTTCAGATGAGACCTTGTTTTGGGACTTTCAAGCGACAGCTTCACTTTATTTTGCAAGAGGTGTTTTACAAGGTAATTTAGAGAGAATGATTGCGAAATTTAAAGCCAACGAAGGAGGTATTTATGAAGATGAAGTATTGACTGAAGCTATCAAAAATAGTATTGTTACTCAAAAATATTGTTTAGATGTTGAAAAATATCTTTCCGAAAAAATTAAAGAGAATATTTTGAGTTTAGATAAACTGGAAGATAAAACCCCTTATTTAGGCTCATTTCAAAAAATAAGAGATGATAGAAGTCAAAAAAATAAGAATTTTTCAAGATCCTCTATATAATGAAAATAAAACAGAAGGATTAACTATTGCTTTAAATGATATTTGGGCAACACAAGTTTTAATTAAAGAGTTAAAAAATACAGGGAACCATTATACCTGTAAGTATGAAGTAATTCTTTGGGATCATTTTGGACTAGATTTACCAGATATGGAAAAAGTATTTAATATAATTCCAAGTGTAGGAGAGACTTTTGTTACATGGTTTATATTACAACATTTAAGAGGTTACAAACCTTTTGTAACGAAAATTAAGTTTGAAAAAGAATTTAACGGTACTTTCTAAGCAAATTGAAATGAAAAATATAATAGTATTAGTAATAATTTTTACCACGATGTCTTGTAAAAAAGAAATAACGTTTATAGCTTTAAAAAAGCATGTAGAAACAGGTGTTTATGATAGAGACGATGAAAGAAAAGGTAAAAAATACGTTTACCAAAGTGCCATAGTTGTAGATTTTCCAGAAAAAAAAGAAGAGCTAGAACCTTTATTATTGAATTATCATAACAAAAGCATTGATTCTATTTTTCAAGATGGAAAGGTTATTAATTTTTTAACCACATTCTATGTTAAAAATAATAAGACATCTTATTTTATTGAAAATGCAGATGACCCAGGAGGTTTTTCTAGTGAAATTTTAATAGATTATTACAAGGAATTTGGAATTGCAGAAATCAAAACTAAAAGGTTAAGCAATTCAAAAGAGCTTGAAACAGAAGTTAGTTTTGTAAACTAAAAAAGTTGAAAATAAAAAAATAATGACAAGAACAAGAATAGTTGGAGGTAAAATAATAGAAACTACTGGTGGAGATTATAATATCTATACCAAGGAAAACATTATATATAGCGCTGCTACAACTATTACAGAAACGGGTGTTGAAAAAGGAGTTAGTTACGGAAAACCAATAACTTATACTTCTGAACAAAATCCAGAAGTTGAAGTTAAGATTATAAAGAATACTTTTCTGCCATTAGGATTGTCAAATTTTAAAGGAATAGCTGAAAATAAAAACATAAACATCGAAGTTAAAGTAAGAAATGCAAAAGCAGAAAATCTAACTTTTTACATTAAACATAACAAAACTATAGTTTTTTCAAAAAAAATAGGTGAAAAAATTAATCCTGGTGAAAAAATTACAATTCAATGGGATGGTTTTTCTGATTCAAAAATATATGACAGCTCTATTTTTACAGAAGGAGAATTAACTGCTGAGGTAACAGGTGCAAATGATAATGCAAAAGACACTTTTAAATCAAAATACAATAAAGTAAAGTGGGTTGATGTAAAGATTGATAATAACACTATGATAATAGAGGTTACTTTAAGGGTTAATCTAAAAGATGGTGGAGTTATAGGAGATGCAGTTCCAAAATATTCGTTTTCTGATTTAGAAAGAATGACTTTAGAAGGATTAAATATTTATTGGAGCAGAAATAAAACAAGATTAGCATTAGTTCCATCTTCAGATTTTGTTACAATAAACAAACAACAATATTTGGTTACTGTGAACGCAATAAATTCAAGTCAAGATGCAATGGACGATATAAATCTAATATATAATAGTACTGCTGATTGGAAAAGGTCAAGTAATCCTGGTAGTGTAACAGGAGTTTTGTCTTTTTTTGCTAATATTTTTGTTCCAGAAAGAGTAGTTTTTAATGCTCAACAAAGAGATGAAGAAAGAGATTTTAAACTTACCTCTGCTCACGAAATAGGTCATGAAATAATTAAAGCTTTTGGTGGTGATGAATATTCTTATAGTCATCAAGGAAGTTCAACATTATTAACACAACAGCAAAAAGAAAACCCATTACCAAGTACAGGTGAAAACAACTTGATGGAATACTATAGTGATGCTTATTATGATTACGATAGAACATTGGCAACAGAAAAAGATGTTTTAGGATTATTATGGTGCTCAATACTTAAAATAAAGTAAGAATGAAAAAAATATTAATACTAATATTACTTATAAGTACTACTTCATCTTGTGTTACCAGACTAAAAACCCCATTAATTGAGGGTAATGTTTATAATTCAAATAAGGAACCTTTAAAGGAAGTGGAAGTTTGCTTAAATAATGAATGTATTAATACAGATGAGAATGGCTATTTTTATTTAAAAGAAAACCAAAAAAGAATTTACCATGGTAGGATCAGAAACTACTGCGGTTATCTACAATCTAAGTATATCGAAAGTAGAATATAAAGACACGATTTTATATTATAAAAATATACATGGAGGAGCAAATATAGATTTAAAAGTAAAATACGATTCTATTATTTTAAAAAAAGAATAATATATAAAATATAATTTCTTATACATGCCAATTAAATTAAACGGTACACATTTGATTAATTCTAATTATTTTGAAGTTAAAAATGAAATAATAATTAAAAGCGCAGAATTTATAACTAAAGCCAAATCGACTTATGATATTGTTTTAAAAAAGAAACAAAATGAAGCGCATAGTATTGAAATAAATCGATTAAAATTTAGAGTGAATAATGGTGAAGTTGAAAATAAATTCCCATTAGTGTCTCATCTTTATTTTCAAAGTATTTTTCCTTTACAATTTACTATTGTAAAAGACGAATTAAAGTTGTCAAATTATAAAGAGATTCAAAATAGAATAACAAAAATTGACAACATAATACTAGATCAATACAAAGGACAGGGTATTCATTATATTAGAACCGCTTTCTTAAAGCAATTTGAGAAAGAAGAAATAGCAAATCAATTTATAAATTCGCTAGGTTTTATAAGTGTAATAAATCTAACATTAAAACGATATGCTAAAAGTGATAATTTAGATTTTAAATGGAGACTACCCAGTATAGATTTCACTTATTGGAAGCTAAAAATGAAAGACAATACAAATGATTCCATTTCATATAGCGCTAATCAAGTTGATGAAAACGAATTTTTAAAAGCATTAAACGAATATAGAAGTCAAAATAAATATGATAGCATTGAAGATAAAGAGTTAAAAGTAGAAAGTGATTTTTTAACTACGATTCAATATGAAAACAATAGCATGAATATTGTAGAAGCAAACACAAGCTGTAAAATTAAATTTGGAAAATATTTTGATTACGAAGAAAAAAATTTCATAAAATCCATACTTTAGTAAACCAATAAACAAACAACTATGGCAGCACTAACTGAAGAAGAAAGAGAAGCTAAGGTAACGGCAAAAGAGCAAGAAACACAACAAAAAGAAACAAAAGAAAAGGAGCAAAAAGAAGCCGAAAAAAGCGAACATGAAGACAAATATTTTGTCGTTCATGGAGGAACTTGCGTTTGTGATAAAGCTGAAGATCCTACAAAAGAGGCTGAAATTGTTGTGACCAAAAATACGCAATTAATAATTAATGAAGATGCTAAAAAGTTTGCTGCTACTGAAGAAGATACTACTATGAAACCTCCAGCAGCTACTTTTGGTAAATGTACCTTAAAACCATCCAGTAGTGGTAATTTACCTTGCGCACCTGACTTTTCTTCCTAAGTGGGAAAAAGCCTATGATAAGAAAACAGTTCAAGGTAAAAAAATACTTACTAGGAACTCTCTACCTTACAATGTACAATAGGCGGAAAAATTTCAATAAAGAAACATGGACAAGAAGATAGTGTCGTAAAAGAACATGCAGAAAATACCGATGAAGCAGCACAAACTTTAACCAATCCAGCTGTTCCATTACCCGTTTTAAAACCAGAATACCCTAGTGTTTCAAGTATAGATTTAAAAACAATAACTGGAAGAACCGATTTTAAAGAAGTAAAATCATCAGGTTCAACAGTAAAAAAGGTAAGTATTCGTGTAAACGAAGAAGTTACTTTCAATGCAAACCTTAAAACAGGTAATACAAGACTCACCTCTTGGGTAATTTATCAATTAAACGGAGGAAAACTTGGAGAAAAACTGATTACTAGTGAACAAATTGGTACTACGTTTAAAAACACATTTCCAGCTATAGGAACATATAGAGTAGAAGGTTATGGAAAACCAAAACAAACGAATTTGAAAATGGAAAATACAATAAAAATTATGCAGATTGCTCTATTGATGTAGAAGTAATCGTTAATAAACTTAACGGAACTTCTTTGCAAGCAAAAGATGGAGATAGTTTTACAAGAATAAACAACAAAAGTGAAAACAAATTAAGAAAAGGTTTTCCAGCTGCTTTTGAAGCAAAATTCTTATTAGAACCCAATGCAGAAGAAATTCAAAACTTAACCATGTATGCTACTGATGGTTCTGGTAATGTAATAACAACAGGAAAACAATTAGGTACTACTTTTTCATTTACTCCAGCTAATAGTGATGGAAAATATACTATTACAGCTATTTATACAAATCCAGAAGGTAAAATAGAAACACAAACCTTTACAGCTACTACAGAAAGTGCTTATGTAAATGGAATTTCACATGGAGCTGAAGTTGTACGTCCTGAAACACCTATGACCTTTAAGGTTACCAATACCCAATTTAAAACTGGTGCGCTTAGTTTAGAAGAAGCTAATGCTGTAAAATGGAATCTTAATGGACAGTTTGTAGGAAAAGGAAGTTCTATCACAATACCTGGCAATTACTTTTTAAAAGAAGGGAAATATGTAGTAGAAGCTTATGTTAAAACGGCTAATGCTACAGGTAAAAATGCTAAAAACGAAGAAGACGATTGGCATTTTGAAGTCAAAAAAAACGATGTAGTAAGCTTTGTTTACGTTGGTCAACCAAAAGTAGGAAAAACCACCCAGCTTAAAGCGGATAAATTTATCATGCCACCTATTGCAGGAGAAAAAGTAGTTTGGAATGTATTTGGTAAAATACTAGAAAATTCATCATACACAAATCCTGTTATCGATATAACACCAGGATACGCAAGAAAAGAAAATATTACGTGTAAAATAAACAATCTAAAAGGAGTTACAAAAAGTATAACTATTGTAGAAGCAGAAATAGTAAACGCTCATTTTACAGACAATAACAATATTAAAATAGAAAATGCGAGTTGGGATCAAAAGGTCAATATTCTTATAGAACAAAAACACCTCATAGAAGAAGAAATTAATATAGAAGTGTTTGATTATGACTACATGAGTGGAAATGATTCTGTTTACAAAAAAACATAAAAAAGTTTGATGGAAAATTAATTTCATTTAAGTTAGATAAAGCCATAAAAGAAAAAACAGGAACATGGGGAAAATTATTCTTCAAAGTTACCGCACCACATTTAACCTTAAAAAATGCAGATAAAAATTATCCTGCTAAAGAATTAAAATGTAAAAGATGGAATCACTTTTAAAAACGCTATTATAGGAGAAGAAAACGGCTTAAAACAACATGCTATTGTAGATTATGATAAGGTAAGCTGGTTTTACGCTAATACCACAGGAATAAAAGTAGGCACAAAACTAAAAGTACAAGTATGGGAAGCAGTTTTAGGAAGAGACGAATTAAAAATTTTTAATCTTTTAATGGTTGATATAGTACCCATCAAATTATCTCAAAAAAATAGTAAACCCCGTTTTCAAGGCTTTTTGCTCAAAAAACGGGGTTTAATTCAGAAGTAAGGAAGTTTTAGGTCTTTATTTTATTGATAAATTTTATTTGTGAATGTGCACAAATATACTGCTAATCCTTTATAAATAAGAGATTTTAGTTTTTCAGCAGATCCTAACTATATCTTATTTTTAAAAGCTTTACTTAAGTTGTAATCACTCTTTTTTAATGATTTTTTTGTTAAAATTTTCATTTGTTTGTTTGTTTATTTGATATTTTTGGCTTTAGTCTAATTATTGTATATAAACCACATAGAAAGAAAATGTCAACTATTTTGTGTAAAGTCGCTTTGCTCTGCATAAGTTTACATAGTCAAAATGCTATGTGTAAAATGTAAATTTTCTATAAACCACTATGTAAATCAAATAATCTATATGAAATCTATGTGGTAAATAAATATATTTTTTAGACCATAGCCATATTTTTTTATTCTAGAATTAATTTAGAAGTTTCTACAATTCCATCATGTTCTATATAAAGAAAATAAATACCTTTTTCTGTTTTACCTAAATCAAATTCTTTTGAACTAGTAGCATCATTTTTAAAAGACAAACTGTAAACTTTGTTCCCAAGCATATCAACAATATTCATAGTTACATTAGAATCTGTTTTTAAAGCGAAACTAAATTGTCCGTTTTTACTAGGATTAGGATATACAGAAAGAGTATTTTCTTGAATAGTTCTAGCCGAACAACTTGTAATAGTTTTGCAATATTGTACATAACTAGTTCCAGTACTGTAACGAATACCTACACAAATTTGTCCCTCACCTTTTGTAGGCACAACAGTACAAGAACTTCCATCTGCAGAAACAGTTAAACTTTGTTTAGCACCTCTAAAAAACCAATTATAACTTGTAGCATTTACTTTTAATGCTGGATTAACTTGATAAGTAAGTGATTGTAATGGATTGCCACAAGAAGCTCCTATTATATCATCTTGAGGGGTAACCACTACAGCATTAATTTTTACTATAACACTTGTAGAAGTTGATGTTTTATTACAATCGCTATAGGCTTTTGCTGTAAAATTATGATTACCCACACTTAATGTAGATGATGAAAAAGTATAGGGCGAAGATGTATCTGTTCCTACTAAAGTTGTACCATCAAAAATTTCTACCTTAGTTATAGCAACAGAAGAAGAAACATTTGAAATAATTGTTACATTTTGATCTTGGTTAAAATTTGCATTATTTGAAGGACTCGTAATGCTTACTATTGGATTTAAAACTCCAGTGCATGGATTTTCCGTTGAAGTAACAGTTATTATAATATTTTTTTCAGCTGTAGCACCTTTAGAATCTGTTGCAACTGCTTTAAAAATATAAGTTCCTGCAACAAGATTTTGTAAAGCAGGATCTTGACCTGTATGATTCCAATCATATGTAGCCTCATTTTCTTGTCTTACTAATGTACCATTTTATATAATTTTACATTTGCTATATTATCTCCTTGATCATTATCAGTGGCATTTACTTTAAATATTAAAGTAGCTGGTGCTGTAAAAGTTGTAGTTGTAGGTAAAGTAAAACTTACAACTGGTGGATTATTTGGAGAAGTATTATTTGTTACTTTAGGACCGTAAAGAGGCCATCTCACTACATAAGAAGGTCTATCTTTTAAAAACAAAGAGGCAGGTAAATTTGATTGAGCATTTAAATCGCCCAAAACCATAGTTCCTGTTCCACCTTCTCCATTTATACTTACAATATTTGCTCCTGCAAAAGTAAATTTACCAGGTGCTCCTTTTTTTATACCACTAGCGTTTGTTTTTAATTCGTTTGCTATAATGTTCATGTATTCTACATACTCATTTTCACTTCCAATTTTACTAGTAGCATGATTTCTATACCACATGGTGTATCTTGTCCCCCAGCTTTTTAGAGGATTAGGGTCATCAAATATTTCTCTTCCATAATTTCCCTCAAATAAATTATTGTGGCACCCTTTAGAATTATGTTGACCGTAATCGGCATAATCATTATAAGGTGCTAGGGCTCTATTATATGCTATTACACAATGATTACATCCAAATTGAGTAGCGTAATGGTGACGTAAATCCCAAGCTTCGTTGTTTATTATGTGACAATTTGTAGAGAAATTAAATATAATTCCACCTTGGGTTCCACCACCACCTCCGTAATTTCCATGTACTTTACAGTCATGCACAATTACTTCTCTTCCTCTAAATATTGTAATATGTCCTGTTGATGCCTTGTTACTTTCAACATTTGAAATCTCTACATTTTGTACAGTATTTAAACTGAAATTAGTAACTTTACCTCCATTATTTGGTTTAGTTGTCATTTCTATATAAAAATTATGGAAACGTAGATTTTTCTTAAAGGTTAACTTTTGACTTTTAGAAGTAGCTTTATAGAATGGAATTCCAAATTTCATATCTAAAGTAAGTATATTACCAGATTTAGATACTATTTTAAAGATTTGTGTTTCATCACCACTTGCTCCTGGTCTTGTTGCCGAACCTGGTTGGGTAACGATAAAATAATCTCCTACATTTAACCCTGTTGAAGATGTAAGAGAGATGGTATTATCCCCTCTTTTGGCATCTTTTGAAAGGTTATAAAATTCACCTTTTTTACCACCACCACTAATACTGGCAGGAGAAGTTCCACCTTGAAGTAAAAATTTGGTAGCGTTCCCTTCACCCACAATTTGTAAATCCCCTTTAGAAATATCTATGTTGGTCTTAATATTAAATGTCCCAGCAGGAAATTTCAGTATCCTTTTCCCACTGCCACTATTTATTAAATTATTTATTAAAGGTGCTACATCATTTGTTTTGTTTGGAAGAATTCCTTTAGTAGTCACATCTATCGTTTCCCAATTCCCAGTTCCATCCCATTTAAAATTTTGCCATCTTGAAATTGCTAAACGATCTAATGGAATATCTCCATAATTTGTTACTTCTACTTGTCCGTAGCTTTTTATAAATAAAAAAACTGTAAGTAAATAAAAAATTTGCTTAATTATTTTCATTTTTTTTCTTTGTTTGTTTTAAGTTTGAATTTATAGAAAAAACCAGTTGTATGTAATTATTAATTATTAAATACTAATCACACACAACAGGTTAAAAAGGTTTACTGCTTAATTATTTTAGTACTGTAAGGTTTATTTTTACCTTCAACATATAATAAATAAATACCTGGTTTTAAATCTCTTATAGAAACTGTAGGTTTTACCACATCAATTTCAAAAGTTTGAATCATTATTCCAGAATTGTTATATATTTTACCTATGGTTTTTGGTTCAATTTCATTTTCTTTTATATCAAAAGTAAACTCATCAATTACTGGATTAGGATAAATACTAAATGTACCTTCTTCTAAACGAGTAGTAGTTAATGGTATATTCACTGTAGTAATAGACCATTGCATACTTTGATTAGTACTAGAAGTGTATAATTTTACATTTTGACCATTTACACCACCAAAACCACCATCTATAGAATAACTAGATGCATTTCTTTTTTCTAATCTAAAGTAACCTGAACCCATATCAATTTTCTTCCATTGTTGATTTAAATTCGTGTCATTACAAGTCCATAAATACACATTTTGATTATTTGTTCCTCCATTATTTCCATCAATACAAACGTTTGTACCTACTTTTTGATACGAATAGTAACCATTACCACGGTCAATTTCAATCCATTGTTGATTTACATTTGAAGGATTACCTGACCATAAATAAACATTTTGTCCATCTGCACCATTAAAATTTCCATCAATAGCATATCCAGGAGTATCTCTTTTTTTAATGTGTACGATTTTTGTTTTATTGTAAACCGTAATTGTCTTAGTAACTGTTGTAATTGCACCTAAATTATCGGTAGCAATTGCTTTCAAAACATAAGTTCCAGCTGTAATGTTTTGTAATGCAATATCATTTGCGTTTGGATTTGCTGTTCCCCATTCATAAGGGCTTGCATTTTCTTGTCTAACTAAAACATCATTTATTAATAATTTCACATTTGAAATTGTACCATCGCTATCTGTTGCATTTACAACAACACCTATACTAGTTCCAACTTCATATTGTGATTGTGCAGGAGTTGTAAAAGTTACTGTAGGTGGTATATTAGCGTTACTTACCGTTATTGTTTTAGTAACTGTAGTACTTGCTCCTAAATTATCTGTAGCAATAGCTTTTAAAGTATAAGTTCCTGCAGTAAGATTTAATAAAGCAGTATCGTTTGCGTTAGGATTTACAGTACCCCATTCATAAGGAGCAGCTCCTTCTTGTCTAACTAAAACATCATTAACAAACAGCTTTACATTTGATATAGTTCCATCACTGTCTGTAGCATTTACAACAACTCCTAAACTAGTGCCTACTTCGTATTGTGTTTGTGTAGGTGATGTAAAAGAAGCAACTGGTGGAATATTTGCAGGTATATTAATTATTGGAGTAAAATCATTATTAGTACAAGGTAATGGTGTTACATTATAACTTCCATTTCCAGTCCAATTAAAGAAAACATTAACTCTATCATCTCCTCCTAAAGCTTTTAATTTTACATAAACGTCTCCGTTTTGATCTATGAAATAAGCAAGGTTTGATGAATTTTCCACATCTGCTTTAGAATTTAATCTATTAATATTAGACCCACTCACATTAAAGCCAGCCAGTTTTCCAAGACCTTTAAAATTAACAAATGCTATATCTCCAGCATCACCTCTGTTATATATTAAATGTATTTTTTTACTTGACGGAGCTTGAGAAAAATAATAAGTATAAGTAAATCCTTGATTCACTATTAATGGAAATTTAAAAGTTCCACTAGCTGGTTCACCTTTATCAAATAAACAAGCATTTGCTGTTCCTGGTTTTGTTCGTTGCACTGAAATTTGAGTTCCAGTACCATCAATATTATGTAACCATAGAGAAGCAAAATAATAATCTGATCGAGCTGCGTTTGACCAAGAACTATGTCTGTATTCATGACCATCTCTTAAAAAAGGTATATCTCTTATAAGAGTTGTATGTGGTTTTCCTAATAATCCTCCATCATAATCTTTAAAAAACTGACCTACTTTTCTTGCTCTTACATCATTAAGATCTTGAAAAGTAGCAAATCTAAATCGAGTCATATCTTGAGAATCTGTTGTTGTTCCTCTAAATGACGGACTAAAATTTTCAGTAGCTCCTCCACCATCTATTTGTTTTATCATCTCCGCATTAGGTTTATTCCATCCTGTAAAATGACAATTAATATGCTGACCTGGACCATCATAAAATCTAAAAAACTCTCTAGTACCATTAAAAACTCCTAAATCTGAGTCTGAATTAAAAAGACTATTTTCAATTGTTAGGTTTCCAGCAAGCATTGTAGCTGTTTTATTATCGCTAAAGGTACAATTATAAAAAACTGTATTTTCATTAATACCATCTACACCTAAACCGCAATACAAAGCTTGATCATTCCCATAAAACATCCCATTTTGAATCAATTGTCTAGTATTAATTTTCCAACCCCAATTTGCATCTATTGAATGATCATCATTTAATCGATCAAATACATCCCAACCAGACATACAAGTATGTGCTACAAATCCATTGAACCTTCCTAATGGTTGATTCCAAATAACCATTCCACTGTAATATGGTATATTTTTAGAAGCAAACATAGGCCCGTTTTGAGGAAAAGCAAACCAAAAACCAGTTCCCTCTGTCCCTGCTGCGACATTATTTTCAAAATAATTATTTGGATTAGTTATCCAATAAGAAGCAGGAGTTCTGTTTTGCGGTGCGTCAAATTGATTATCAGATGGAGTTAATTGCTCTCCTGCTTTAGGTCTTCTTGATACAAATACCACATTATTTTTAATCGTATTAAAACGTTCACCACCATCTTCTAAAAATATACCATGACCTATATGATCGTAAGCAAAACACCATCGACAGTAACATAATCTGTACCATGAATAGTTACAGCTCTATTAAATGATTTGTGTACACTACTATTTTTTAAATAACTCCCTTGTGCCTTATCTTCATTTAAGTGCCAATGAAAAGGATATCTTCCTTTTATTCCTTTTTGACCCATTTTATATAATTCCACGTGCTCTACATGAGCAGTTGAATTTTTCATTGTCATAATATGACCTCCAAATCCATCTAACTCATTGTTTTGACTCATATCTCCTTGAATTTTGATATAATGAGAAAGTAATCCTACTTCTCCAAAAATAGCAACATTCCAACTTTTCCCATCTCGAGTTCTAGTATAAGACTTTGAACCACCTATATGTTTATAAATCAAAGGATTCTTTAAAGTAAGTGTTTTTTTATCTGCACTTATATTTAAAATCTCTGCTTCATCAACTTGTTCCCAAGATTTTTGACCTTTATCCGCTAATGCAGTAGATGTTAAGGCAATTTTATCGCCTATTTCCCAGTTCACAGCTTCTTTTAAGGTAATTTGAGTAGCTCCAGGATTAGCCGTAGTAGCAATATTAGTCCAACTTGTTCTTTTTTTACCATGAAGTTCAATTGTTCCTCCACTCATAACCATTATAGACTTAAATGAATCTGGAGTATTATTAAACTTATTACCTTTAAGCGTAATAACACATTTTCATTTGCATAATAAGGTTGTGCTTCAGTACCTATTTCCAGTTTCCCACCTGAATTAATCATTATACTTTCAGTTTCTAGATTAATCCACGCACCAGTTGCTTGCCAATTGACAGCATTTAAAGTACCATTCACCATTAAAGATTTAGCTCGACAAGTACCTACCATAGTTACTACTCTACCACTAGGAATTACAACATCATCATTTGTAGTAGGTAAAATACCATTTGGCCAAATTGAAGTGTCATTCCATAAACCATTTCTAACAGGTTGTACAGTTAATAACATGCTTTGAGGTGAAGTACATAAAGTAGGATCTTTATACTTAATACTTGAATAATTACTTTTAGCAACTAAATAATCTGAAGCAACATCTTTCATGTTACTCAAAAAAGAAAGTAATACCAGCCACTCAAATGTGACCAATAACAAGAGTCTTGAAATTGTTTTCATTGTTTGTTTTTGTTTTGTTTGTTTTGTTTGAATTACAAAATTATACTTTTTTACAGTTTAAACTATGTATTAAATGAAGCATTTTTTATAACAAATGAAGCGTTTTTGTTGTATTTAAAAAAGTACTTTTT
>JAAURU010000031.1 GCA_012032075.1 Flavobacterium sp. | reverse complement strand
TATGAATCTATTAAAAAAAGCAACCCTTTATCCAAAACACATCAAACGGTAAAGCCCTTTATGAAGAACTTTGCATCCAGTGTCATTTAGGAACTGGCAAAGCTACAAAAAGCATAATTCCTCCTTTAGACGGTTCTGATTGGCTGACAAAAAAACGAAAAGAAAGTATTCATGCTATAAAATATGGTTTAAAAGGACCAATTACAGTTAATGGCAAAAATTACAAAGGAAATATGCCAGCAATGGGCATAAATGATCAAGAAGTGGCTGATGTAATGAATTATATTATGACAGCTTGGAGCAATAAACAAAACTAAAAAAGTAACTGTTGAAGAAGTGGCAACAGTTTAAAAAAGTAGTTTTACTTAAAAGCATAATTAAAAGCAAAACCACCATAATAATTCACAGGATTTCCGGGATAAAAATAACGTGGTTGGGCATTTCCAAAAGCTACTGCATTAGGGAGTATGTTTGCTGCATATTTTTCATTTAAAATATTTTGAACACCAAAATTAAAGTTGGCTTCAAGTTTTTTAAATAAAGTTATGGTATAATTTATTTTGGCATCCCATAAAGAGTAAGCATCAATACTCGAAATATTAGCATCTTGAAGGTACATCGAACCTGTTTTTCCAAAAGAAGTGTTGAAGCCCAATCCATTTTTTGTAGCCAAATCTAATCCAATTGTCCACTGCTGATTTGGAATGGCAGGTAATTTGTTTCCACTGTAATCCGAATCAAGATCTATAAAATCCTCAAATTTAGAATTTGTAATGGTACCTGAAAAATAAGTACTGACTTGTATTAATTCATCATTTACTACGTTATAATTTGCTAAAAACTCAAACCCTTGATGCACACTTTTACCAGCATTAATTCCAATAAATTGATCATTTCCAGTTCTACGTGCTACTAATAGATTGGTAACGTTTGCTCGATACAATGAGATTTCTGTATATAATTTTTTGTCTAAAAAATCACCTTTAAAGCCTATTTCATAGTTGATACCTATTTCTGGAAGTAAATTAGCATTGATAGTTCCATCTGGAGTTAATGATTCTGCTATGGTTGGAACTGAAAAACCTTTACTAATAGAAGTATAGATGTTTTTCCCTTTTACAATTTTATAAGAAAGACCTAATCTTGGTGACCAAATGCCTCCAAAAGTATACTTGTCTTTTTGAGAATTCTCATTAGGAATAATTTCTTTTTGAGTATAATTAGTCGAATTAAAAGCAACACCTTGTTCTAGTTTTAATTTCTCAGTAAGTTGCATTTCAAATTGAAAAAACAGATTCAAATACTTTCTATTTTGCTCTTGTTCGTTAAATTTTTCTCCTTGAATACTTCCATTTCCAGGTTGAGAAGCATATAAATTTTCGTAAAGACTATACGAATAGATTTCTATCATAGCTTCAGTTCCAAAAGCAATTTTTGTTGGTAAAGAAAAAAGTTTAGTTTTATTGTTAATGGTAGTTCGAAGTCCAAAATTAATTGTTTTTCCATCCAATATATCAAAAGGTCTAGGTTCGTAACCATCATTAGATGTAGAAAAAACACTAGTTTGTAACGACCAATTTTCAGATAAATCATTTTGATAACCGATACCTAAAAGCAATTTATCATAAGATTCATAACCTTGTGAAGCTTGCCAAGTAGTGGCTGCTATTTCTGGTGAAGCAATAAAATCTCTTTCATTCAACGAACTGGGAATAAAGGCTTTTAACTTTGTAGCAATTCCAACTATTGACAATTCACTTTTTTTGGAAAGTTTTTGTTTAGCAAATAGATTGAGTGATTTTCGATTATAATTACTATTATTTCTAAAACCATCTGTTTCAATTTGGTTGTAAGAAGTATAAATTGAAGAAGATGCATTACTAAAACCTCCACTTATGGTTTGCTTTAGTAAATTATAACTTCCAAAAGTAGTCGCTAGTTTACCAAAACTCGTTTCTTGCGCTGTTGTTTTTCCTTTTAAATGAATCACACCACCTAAACCAGCTCCAAAACTCGTGCTATTGGGTCCTTTTATAATTTCGATACTTTTTAGACTTTCTAGATCAATATCTTCAAGAGTGGTTTCTCCTTCTCCACTGGTTAATGGAATGTTTTCAAAATAAGCTTTAATTCTACTCGTACTAAATTGAGATCTCGCACCAAAACCTCTTATGGTAATGCGATTGGTACTCAAAGTCCCTTGTTGCATCAATACACCAGACACTTTATTCAATATAGGAGTTAAAATAACACCATCATTGAGATTAATTTCTTGCAAACTAACCACAGAAACAGCAGCAGCCGATTCTTGCACTGTATTTTTAATTGGCAATGCCGTCACAACCACATTTGGAAGTGAGATTATTGTATCTTTTTTTATTTGTGACCAAATTGTGGATTGGATGACAAATAGAAAGAATATGAGAAGTTTTATTTTTTTTGTTTTAATGTACACTGAAAATTAATATGTGAAATTTGCTATTCGAAATAATTTAAGAGATGATCATAACCAATTTAAATTTAATCGTTATTTTCTTTCTTTTGGCATATCTAATTCTTCTCCTTCACAATCAACAAATTCATCATCATTTAGAGGTTTTAAACCAATTTCAACTCTTGCTTTGTTTGTTTCATCTTTTGTTTGAATACAAGGTTTTCCAAACTGAGACCCATAAAAAACCCGTCTAGTTTCTTTGTTTTTACTTTTTGTCCAATAATATTTATCTAAAATTGTGGCAAAAGATTCTGGTTTTAAATTTCCTTTTTTTACTTCATTTAATAGTAATTCAAAATATTCTCTTTCCCTAACTAATCTATGAGGATTGTGCAAAAGAACAGCAATAACTGAGCCAGGAACACATTCTTGTTTGTAGTTTCTTTCTCCTAAAATTTTATCAGTTGGATAACCATTTATTTTTATAAAATTAATCACTCTTTTAAAACACAAACTATCAATGTTTTGGACTAACATCATTTTATTAGGGAATCCTTCAGACAATCTAACGCCTTGATCCAAACCATAAATCTGGCAAAGTTCAAAAGCTAGACTGTCTTGCTTCTTAGTAACTTCATCAATTTGCTTATTAGAAATAACTTTTTTTGAATTACAACTAATCAAAGTAAGAACAGTTATACACAGAGTAATAATATTATTTTTTACTAAAATCATTTTTAAGCCTTCTTCGTTTCCAATACCTCCACATTCGTAAAAACTTCTTCACCACCTTTACTTACATGGATAGAATATTTTGCTGGAAGCACGTATTGTTTTCCGTTTTTAGCTTTTTCAAATATAGCTTTTTTGTCTTTTTTCTTCCATTTAGCAATCACATCTTCTGAAAGGGTGTAATCATATTCAACTAGGTTTAATCCCTTTTTTGGGGTTATTTTATCAGTATAAATAACTAATCCTATTTCGTTTTTTATGGTGATTTCAACCGTTTCATTGGAATTGGAATAAAACCAAATTTCCGCTTTGGGTTCATACGCTTTTCCCCATTGGCTCCAACTATTTCCCCATCTTTCTGATTTTTTTACAGCAGGTACTTCGTAAACGTATAATGATTTAGTAGTGATTTCTGAAGTTAGTTTTTGCAATTTATCAATCCCAACTTTATACAAAGAACGACCATGTGTTCCTACGATTAATTCTTTTGCTTTGGGTTGGATCACCAAGTCATGAACCGCTACATTGGGCATTTCTGAAGAGAAATCTTCCCATGTTTTTCCTTTATCTAAGGAAACAAATAAACCGTTATCAGTTCCTACGAATAATAAGTTTTCATTTTCAGTGTCTTCTAAAATGACATTTACAAGACTTTGAGGTAAATTGGAACTGATGTCTTGCCATGTTTTTCCAAAATCTTCTGAAACATAGACATAGGTTTTAAAATCGTCATTTCTGTAACCATTCAAAGTAGCATAAACCCTATCTTTTTTAAATTGAGAAGCTTTGATTCTAGAAACCCATAAATCTTTTGAGATTTCCATTTTCATGGAAATTGAAATATTTGTCCAACTAACTCCTCCATCTTTGGAAACATGAATCAATCCATCATCTGAACCTACATACAACAATCCAAATTGTAACGGACTTTCTGAAATAGTAGTTATGGTTCCAAAAGCAACATTCCCTTCAACAGCTCCTTTGGTTACATCTTCTGAAATTTTCTCCCAAGTTGTTCCTTGATTCATGGAACGATGCAAGAAATTAGAACCCATATATAAAATATCCTGATTGTGAGAAGATAATAATATAGGTGTTTGCCAATTGTATCGCAGTGGTTTATCTTTTTTATCAGCTTTTGGAGAGATAAATTCTTGTTTGTTGTTATTTCTATCTATTCTATAATAATTTCCAAATTGAAAACCAGTGAATACTATATTAGAATTTCGATTGTCAATTTGTACTTGCATACCGTCTCCACCCATTATACTTTCGTAAGGATATTTTCCTTCTGCTTCCCAATCATCTGATTTGTAGTAAGTATTATTTCCTACCCAAACTCCATTATCTTGTAAACCTCCATAGACATTATAGGATTCGTTGTGGTCAACATTTACAGCATAAAATTGGCCTACAGCCTCATTATTACATTTTATCCAATGCGCTCCATTATCATAAGTAATGTTAATTCCACCGTCATTCCCGTTAATGATGTGATTTGAGTTTTTTGGGTTTACCCAAGTTACATGATGATCTGAATGTACATTTTCCTTTGAAATACTGATTATTGTTTTTCCTCCATCTTCTGAAAAAAGTAAGGGAACTCCACCAAAATAAATGCGGTTTTCGTTCTTTGGATCCACCGAAATATTACCAAAATAATACCCATAACTATAATACATATCATCAATAAAATTTTCATGTGTTCGTTTCCAAGATTTTCCACCATCAGTCGATTTGTATATTTCGCAACCTATTACTTCGGTTTCAAAAAGTGCTTCATTCGCATCTTTTGGTTTTTCTTTTTGGGTATTAGGGCGTTTGTTTTGGTTGTCCAAAATAGCATATAACGTATTTTGATTAAAAGTAGCTAAACCTATTCTACCAACACCTTCATTATTTGGAAAACCACTTTCAGCTGTTGAGATTAGTTTCCAAGTATTTCCTGCATCTTCACTTTTGTAAATGCCAGAGCCTTTTCCGTTACCTTTGAAATTCCAAGCTTTCCGTTCGCGTTCCCAAGCTCCTGCATACATGATATTTGGATTATCTGAAGCTACTGATAGATCAATTATTCCAGTATCTTGATTGACAAACAACGTTTTTTTCCACGTTTTTCCACCATCAGTAGTTTTCAAAACACCTCTTTCTTCGTTTGGAGTATATAAATGACCTAAAGCAGCCACTACAATTTCATTATTGCTTTTTGGATTGACCCAAATTCGACCTATATGATGACTGTCTTGTAAGCCAATATTTTCCCATGTTTTCCCTTTGTCGGAAGATTTTAAAACACCAATTCCAGCGTAAGAAGAACGAGACGAATTCACTTCTCCAGTTCCTACCCAAATTGTTCCTGATTTCCAATCTACCGTTACCGAACCACAATTAATCGTTGGAGCAGTATCCATAACTGGTTCAAAAGAAGTTCCGTTATTGTTGGTGTACCAAAGTCCTCCAGAAGCATAAGCAACATAAAATTCGGTTGGATTTTCTGGATTTACGGCTACATCAACAATACGACCACTCATGATGGTTGGTCCAATATTTTGTAATTTAACCGCTGAAAAGTCGTTAGTTTGTGACCAAAGGATATTTTGGAACACCAAAAACAGAAGTGTAATTTTATAGTTCATGAAATAGAATTTTGCTGAAAATTACTGATTTTATAGTCCTTCACAAAATTTTTATTTTCAATTTAACAGCTGTTGCCAATTATCTTTTTAAATTTGGTTTTGTAAAATGACTTTTATGCCGAGTTTGAATTCAAATAAAAGCTTTAGTAATTATTTTAAAATTGTTTTGAACAACGATGCGTTTGAAGACGAAATGCATAAAGCAATCAATTGTTTTGAAAAGATAAGGCTAAAGAAAAATGATTTTTTTGTGGAAGAAAGTAAAGTCTGCAAGTACTTCTGTTTTGTAGAAAGTGGCATTTTACAACATTCGATTTTGGTTCAAGAAGAAGAAAAAACAACTTATTTAGCCTTAAAAAATTCGGTTACTACTTCTTTACATAGTTTTTTACATCAGGTGCCTTCTAGAAAAAGCATAAAAGCCATTGTCGATTGTACTTTGTATGTTGTTACTATCGATATTTTCAATGACTTAATACAAAACAACCAAGCCTTTCATCAGTTTTATTATAATTTAATAGAAAAGCAAATTTGTTTGATTGACGATTACCGTATCGATTTACTAACACTCACACCAGAAGAACGATATAAAAAATTGTTGCTAAATGAAACAAAACTATTACAAGAAGTGCCTTTGCATTATTTGGCTTCTTTTTTAGGGATTTCCACTCGACATATGAGCCGTATTCGTAAAAATATAACTTAGCATTTTTGGAACACGGATTTAAGAAATTTTAAAAATTATTGAAACTTCTTAAATCTGTCTTTCAATCTTTAGTAATTCATATAAAGTAAAAATAAAGCCATTTGGCTACAAATTAAAAAAATAGTTTATGTATTTTTGATTAATGCAATATTTAGTTTAACCATTAATAAATCTAAAAATCAAACAACATAAACAATGAAATACCATCAAATAGACAAAGACTTATTTATAAAAAATCGTAAAAATTTGTTTCACAAATGAAACCCAATAGTGTTGCAGTTTTTAATTCTAACGATATTTACCCAGTTTCTGCCGATTCTACTTTGCCTTTTACACAACATCGTGACATTTTCTATTTAAGTGGTGTGGATCAAGAAGAAAGTGTTTTATTGCTTTTTCCAGATGCTCCTTACGAACATTTGAAAGAAATTTTATTTTTAAAAGAAACCAATGAACATATTGCCATTTGGGAAGGAGAGAAGTTAACCAAGGAGAGAGCTTTTGAAGTGTCTGGCATTAAATCGGTGATTTGGTTACAAGATTTTCATAAGACTTTGAAAGAGGTAATGACCTATGCGGAAACGATGTATATCAATACCAACGAACATTACCGTGCGACTATTGAAACGGAAACTCGTGAAGCGCGTTTTGTAAAATGGTGGAAAGAAAATTATCCAGCGCATAAAGTTGAAAAGTCAAATCCTATTTTACAACGTATTCGTTCCGTGAAAGAAAGTGAAGAATTGGATTTAATCCAAAAAGCTTGCGATATTACTGAAAAAGGGTTCCGAAGAATTTTAAATTTTGTGAAACCCAATGTCATGGAATATGAAATTGAAGCCGAATTTGCGCATGAATTTTTAAGAAATCGCTCCAAAGGATTTGCCTATACACCTATTATTGCTTCAGGGAATAATGCTAATGTTTTACACTATATAGAAAACAACCAACAATGTCATGCTGGTGATTTGTTATTACTTGATGTAGGTGCAGAATATGCTAATTATTCTAGTGATATGACTCGAACAATACCTGTTTCTGGAAAATTTACAGACAGACAAAAAGCGGTTTACAATGCCGTTTTGAACGTAAAGAATGAAGCGACAAAAATGTTGATTCCAGGCACACTATGGAAACAATACCATATAGAAGTGGGTAAATTAATGACCTCTGAACTATTAGGTTTAGGCTTGTTAGACAAAGCCGATGTGCAAAATGAAAATCCAGATTGGCCAGCTTATAAAAAATATTTCATGCACGGAACATCACATCATATGGGATTAGATACGCATGATTACGGTTTATTATATGAACCGATGCAAGCCAATATGGTTTTCACAGTAGAGCCTGGTATTTATATTCCTAATGAAAAATTTGGTATTCGTTTAGAAGATGATGTGGTAATTCAAGCAAAAGGAGCACCTTTCAACTTAATGAGAAACATTCCTATTGAGGTTGAGGAGATTGAGTCGATAATGAATTCTTAGAAAAGTAATTAGTCGCTAGTAATTAGGGATTAGTTTTTAAAATAGCGACTCACATTTGTGGGTCGTTTTTTTATACTCTTTATTTAAAATTTGGATCCATTAACTTCTCAATTTCATCAATAAATCATTTTGAATTTTTAGCACTTTATTTTCTTCTTGTAATTGGGCTATGATTTGGTCTTTTTCAGAAACCAAACTTTTATCTTTCTTACTTTTGTTGTAAAATCTTCTGGAAGTTGGTCTGCAATTTCTTTAAAAAAGTTGTGTTTTAAAGCATAACAAATCTCAAGCAATATACCCGTTTGGATACTACTATTTCTAGTATAGTTTAAAATAGCAATTCCTCTTCTATTGATCGCATTTCCTAGTTCGGTTTTATTAATTTTATGAGATTGTATATAATCGGCTAGTATTTTTCCTGTGTCAACATTGTTTTTTCCTTTTTTCATCTGCTTTTTATAATTATAATTAAGCAATTAAGTATTCTATTCACATTAAAAACATCATAAATGACTATTTTATAGTCAAAATTAATACTTTAAATTTCAAATATAAGCATTAAAATTTCACTTTATTTACTTTTAACTTATTGTTTGATGTTTTTAACGTTAATAATGACCTTAATAACATCAAACATGACATTTAAAAAGTGAAACTTGATGTTTTTAAGGTGAGAATCAAGGTATTTTAGATAAATGGTTACCCTTTTTATTTGTGATTTTAAGGAAAAAAAAATTGATGTGATATCCAAGTATTGTATGTAAGGTTTTGTAAAATAAGCATTTCACTAGTGGGTTTTCTCCTTTGTCGAAAGGACAAGTTTGTGGTTAGTTATTCTTTTAAAAAACTTTGTTAGCTTAGTGAAAATTCTTTGTACACTTTGTGGTTAAATATTAAGTTTGCAAAAAAAATATTTTGAACTACCGAGAAACACAATATAAAAACAGCACTATCTCTTTTTCAGACCAAGGAAAAGGAACAGCTGTTGTTCTTTTACATGGCTTTTTGGAAAATAGTGAGATGTGGAATAGTTTAGTTCCCGTTTTAGCACAAAATAATCGAGTAATTTGCATCGATTTATTAGGTCATGGCAAAACAGAATCTTTAAGCTATGTGCATACCATGGAAGACATGGCTAATGCTGTTCATCATGTACTTAACGAATTAAAAGTAGATGAAGTCGTTATAATAGGTCATTCTATGGGTGGTTACGTGGCTTTGGCTTTTGCCGAATTATATCCAGAATTAATAAGTGGTTTAGTACTTATGAACTCTACTGCTAAAGAAGATACTTTGGAACGAAAAGCAAACAGAGATAGAGCTATTTTAGCTGTGAAGCAAAACTATAAAAATGCTATTAGTATGTCGATTGCTAACTTGTTTAGTGAAGAAAACAGAGGGAAATTGGTAAACGAAATCGAATGGGCAAAACAAGAAGCTTTAAAAACTCCTTTACAAGGAATAATTGCTGCTCAAGAAGGCATGAAAATTAGAAAAGAAAGAGAAATCCTTTTGCAAACAACTTCTTTTCCTAAAATGCTTATTTTGGGCAAAAAAGATCCTGTTTTAAATTATAAGGAACATCAAACACAAGTTGAAGCTACTAATATGGAGCTAGTAACTTTTAATGATGGTCACATGAGTCATTTTGAGAATACGGATGAATTGAAAGAGGTCCTTTCAGACTTTTTGAAAAAGGTTTGGCCTCAAAAGTAAGGCTAAACCTTTTTTGTTTTTTATTGATTAATTAATTCTATAGCTTTATCTAATACTTCATCTTTTCCTGCTCTAATTCCTTTTATAGTTGGCTTCATTTCTATATCTGGAATAATTCCTACACGTTGTGTTTCGGAACGATCTGGATTTAAAACCCCTATTCCTGAAATATAGGTAAAAATCCTACCTGGTAAATAAATATCTGAAACATTTCCGTCTGCACCTGATGTAGTGCTTCCTATAACGGTTGCATTTGGAGTTGCTCGTATTGCCATAGCTGTATATTCTGCATTGCTTTGTGTAATTTCATTTACAATAATGATTACTTTTCCTTTAAAATAATTTTTACTATTTCCACCTACTTTAACTTTAGAACCATAGGAAATTAAACCTGGATTAATAACACTTCCAGTTGTAAATTCTACAAATTGATTTTTCCCATTCAATAAATAATTTGACAAACTGAAAACAATAAAATCTGAAGGATAGCATCTTAAATCAACAATTAATCCTTTTTTATCTATGAATTTATTCATAATGGTATCAATCTCCTTTTTTCCTAAAGTTCCTGGATATATATAACCAATATCATTATTTATTGTTTTGTGAGAACTAGGTTCATTTTTCCAATATTTATTAGGAACAGTATTAATAGTTACATTTGAAGTTCCAGAATTGTTTTCAATTTTTAAATTCAAACTAGCTTCATTTGTTCGTAAAATTTTAGGGATATGTTTCTTAATTGAGTTGGATAATTCGAAGCAGGTGTGTATTTTAAGTTGTTTTTTATCCAATCAGTCACTTTTACTCCCTCTACTTCAGTAATAACATCACCTACAGTTAGATTATTGTCCTTAAATTCTTCGTGTAATCGCGTAACTACTAGTTTTTCTTCTACAAAAGTTACTTCAATAGGCCCAATATTATTTCCATAAAAAGTTTCTATTGTTTTATCTCTTCCCCAAATACTTGCATGTGTATCTTGAATTTTACCAATTAATTCTAAAACATTCAATTTATAAGTTAGTTCCTCTGAACCTTCTATAATTTTTGGAATAAAATCTTTTAAGACTTGATCCCAATTTTCATCTATTAAATGTCTATTGGGAAAGAAATACTCAATCATGTTCCAATAACGAAATAAAGCTAATAATTTTACACCTGAATCATCATAACTCATTTTAGCATAAGTTTTTTCATTCGTAAAATCAGGATTTCCAACACCAAAATGTAAGTCTATATAGTAATTTTCACCTTTTCGCTTTGCATCATTTACTTTTTGTAATAAAGTTGCTAATTCAGTAGAAATTAAATTGGTATTTGTAATCCATTCTGTTCTTGGTTTAAGCTTTATGTCATCTTCTTTAGGTAGGGATTTCTTTTCAGTTTTAAAATCTCCTAATTTGGTAATCATTGCAACAAGTTCTTTATCAAAATCTTTCCTATCAATTTTTTGAAGAATTCTAAACAATTCGTAATCCCAATTGACATTTCCTGAAGCTATTTCTGGATGATGATATTTTACAAATCCCCAAACTTTTCCTAATACAAATAAATTTCTTTTTTGAGTGTCATTCAAATTTGATAAACTAATTTTTGAACCCGAATCAAATTCTTTGTCTTTTTCTGCTAAAGGTAATTCTCGCTCTACTTGCTTTAATTCATTGATGTTTTTTCCATCAATTTTAACAGTAAAGTTATCAAACCATGCTTTTCCTTTTCCTGCTAAAATTCCAGCTACAAAAACATGATCTGAAGTGTTATCAAAAGGCAGAGTAATAGAATACTTTTGCCAATCTTTAGTTCCATCAATTTTTTTATCTTGCATATTGTCGAAAGCAATAGATTTACCATCTTTATCAATACGAAGTATAAGACCCGCGAAACCATCAGTAACATTTTCCAGCTTCATGTAACCTTCTAAAGTAATCTTTTTCCCTTTGTAATTTGAAGGTAATTTATAAGCAATGGACCCAAAATCTACTTCTTTACCATTTTCAATTAAAACTGACTGTTTTCCAAAATATTTTATTGTTTCATCTACTTTTAAATCATAATCTCCCCATTTTATCCATCCATCAGGGAGTTCCTCTTTCTCGGATTGAATTTCAAAATCTAAATTAAAATTTTGATTCTCACTAGACTGAGAAAAAGAAATCATACTAAAAAAGCATACTATAATAACTAAGAAGTGTCTTTTCATAAAAGTTTTAATTTGTTTTTGTAAAGAAACAAAAAATGAATATTTAAAAATGATAACTAAATGTTAAACCATTTCTTTTAACGAAACTTCAGCATCTAGAATCTCTAAAATTAAACCTATAATTTCCGTTTTAAAAGTAGTTAAAATTTCCTCTGAAATCATGGTTTGAGGTACAACTCCACGTCCTTTCCCTAAGCCAAAAGGCATAAAACCTGCTTTCATATTTTTAAAAGAGATAATTCCAGCTTCAACAGGATAATCTTTAAATTCTTTCTTTTCTTTGAACATTAAAGCATAACAAAGTAATTGAATAATTTTTTCATTCTTTATATCGGACGTTAAACCCTCAAAATCATTTATTTTTAAAGCGTTTGCATCTACTTTCCCTGTTTTATAATCAATCACCCGAATAACGTTGTTTCTTATCTCTATTCGATCTACATTACCTGCTATTTTTACTGGAAAAGGTAATCTTTCATCTTCAATTAATACTTCTAGTCTTTCTTCTAAAGCAATAATCTTTACTGCATCATCTTCGTTTTCAATAAGTGCTTTTTCAGTATGTAAAAAGTTAAAAATATTCCGTTTTGCTACTTCAAAAGCCAATAAATTTTTACCTTTTTTAATTTCTCCTTCTTTATAAACTATTTTAAATTGTTCTAGTGTTACGCTATCTATACGAACTATCATTTCATCAATATGCTGTACTGTTAATAATGATTCAAATAAGGCTTATACAGCTCTTCTAATGCTTCATGTATAATCGTTCCTAGTGTGTTTACTGCAATATTTTCTTCCACTTCGTCCATTTCATTTATTCTAAGGATTCTTTGAAAATAAAACTGAATTGGATTTCTAATATAGGTTGTTAATGAAGAAGGAGAAAAACCTTTTACAGTAGCAATTTCTTTTAATCTTTCAAGCATTAATCCCGATTTTGGAACATTCATTATACTGTATGCTTTTTCAGGTAAAACAGCATTGTAAATTTTATGCGTTATAATATGATTGGGTTGTTTTTCAATTTCCAACTGTGTGATGAATCTACTTTTCTCTCCTGCATCGATTCCTTCATTATCTGTATTATACAATAAGTAAACTTTTTTTGCTCTATGGAGTAAATGATAGAAATGATAACTGTAAATAGCGTCTTTTTCTTTGTAGGTTGGTAAACCTAGTTCACGTTTTACATCATAAGGAATAAAAGAATTTTGGGATTTACCCGAAGGAAATTTTCCTTCATTTACTGAAGTTATAATGACATTTTCAAAGTCTAAAACTCTACTTTCTAGAACACCCATAACTTGCAAACCAGAAAGCGGTTCACCTTCAAAAGAAACTTCTGCTAAATCAATTACTTGTTTGTACATTTCAAATAATGCTTCTACACTATTAATTCTATTTGGATAGGTTTCGCAATAATTGATTAACTTATTTACAACTTTATAAACTGCATATACAAAAGCTTTTATTACTTTTTCTTGTTCGTTATCTAAGCTTAAATGACTTTTTATGTGTAATAGAATAGTTGCAATTCTTGTTAAGGTTGTCCCGCTAACATTATTCCATTTTAAAAATAATAAATCGAAAAAAGGATTTGGAATGTTTGGATATTTTTCTTCTTTTAAACGCGTTAAGGTGTCTATCGAAAAAAAGTAAAATTGTTATTGTGAATGGTTTGAATTACATCATTTAGTTTTATATAAGGTTCAACCAAAGGATGATTAAGTATTTCTAAAACTTCCTTATAATAAAACGTATAAGTTGATGCATTGCGTGAGATTGCATTAGAATGCAACTTGAATAATTTACTAATTAATAATTGAGCAGGATTATTTTTACCTGAATAACCCATTGTAATATTTAACGTATTTATCGAATTAGGTAAAGCATATAAAATAGGAATTAGTAAATTCTCGTCACCTAAAACAACCGCTGTTTTATTATAATTCTCATTATTTTGAGCTAAATCCTCAATAATTTTACCTACAATTTTAGCTTGACCAATTGTTTTTGGAGTGCCAATTATATTAATGTTCTTTTCTTGCTGAAAATCTTCTGAAATCCATTCAAAAGGATGGGTAACATAGTTTTTCCATTGTTTTTTAAATCGTCTAATAAACAATCCCGCATCATGATAAGCATTTGTTATGAAATAAGCATCAATATCCCAATAAATAGTAGCTTGTTGATTTGTGAGTAAATGTATAATGATTTTTTCTTCCGCCTGATTTAGTGCGTTAAAACCTGCAAAAACAAGTTTTTTTTTTTCTAAACTTGTCGAATATGAAATAAGATTGCTAACAGCTTCTCTATAGATTAATCCTTGATAACCTATTTTTTTATTTTTTAAGGTATGTATAAAAAGCAGCATAGTACTCGGGAATTTTTTTCCAAAAAGCCAAATGATTGTCTATTAATGCTGTTGTGTCTTTTGGCTCTAAATCCCAACGCTTTAATGCTTCAATATCTTTCAAGTAGGAAAACACAAAATTAGGTTCTAATAAATACCTATCAATTTCATTAAAATCTTGAAGTAAAGTTTTTGCCCAATTTGAGAAAATAGTAAAACTAACTACTTCTTGTTTATTGGTTAAACCAATGTAAACTTCATAAAACTCAAATAAAAGCTCAATTGAATCGATAACTCTTATCCCAGAAATCTCTTGAATTAAATCTTCAACACTTGTAATGTGTGGTGCAAAAATAGTTTTTTGAGTTTGTTTATTTAAACAATCTAATAAGAAAACTTTTGCTCTTTTATTAGGCAATACAATAATTACATCTTGTAAATTATTTTCAAAATCGGTTAAAATTTGTTTTGAAAGTTTGTCTAAAAATGTCTTCTCTATCATTTTATAAAAAATAAAAAAAGCGATCTTAATTGCGATCGCTTTCTCT
>JAAURU010000030.1 GCA_012032075.1 Flavobacterium sp. | reverse complement strand
CCCAACAGAAAAATCATTGATTTTCAAGGATAACGAATTAAATAAAAAGTTGAAGATTGCAACTGAAGTGAATTAAAATGAAAACAAACCAAGTACATAGTGCATTATTTGGAGTAGCGGTTGGTGATGCTTTAGGAGTTCCTGTGGAATTTAAATCTAGGGATTATCTTAAAAACAACCCAGTAAAAAAAATGCAAGAATTTGGTTCTCATCATCAACCACTTGGCACTTGGAGTGATGATAGTTCTTTAACTTTTTGTTTGGCTGAAAGCTTATGCAAAGGATATGATGTAAAGGATATCGCAAATAATTTCGTGCTTTGGAGACAAGAACAACTTTGGACACCACACGGACGTGTTTTTGACATAGGAATTGCTACAAATTTTGCCATTCATTCCATTGAAAACGGAACAAATCCATTAGTAGCTGGTGGAACATCAGAAAGAGATAATGGTAATGGTTCATTAATGAGAATTCTTCCATTACTATTCTATGTAAAAGATTTTAGTATCACCAAAAGATTTGATGCGGTTAAAGAAGTTTCTTCAATTACACATGCTCACATAAGATCAGTAATAGCTTGTTTTATTTATATAGAATATGCTTTATTGCTTCTTGAAGGGAAAAGTAAAGAAGAAGCTTTCGAAGAAATGAAAGAAAAAAGTAAATAATTTTCTAACAAATAATCCTATTTGTTCACAAACAGAAATAGACAAATTTCATAAAGTGCTGGAAAATCAAGTTGGAGAGTATGAAATCGTGAAGTTGGTTGAATTAAAAGAACAACAAATAAGTTCAAGCGGTTATGTTTTAAGTAGCCTAGAAGCCAGTTTATGGTGTTTGTTAAATTCCAACACCTACGAAGAAACAGTTTTAAAAGCTGTAAACCTTGGAGATGACACAGACACAACAGCTGCAATTGCTGGAGGTTTAGCAGGATTGCTATATGGTTACGAAAGTATTCCAGAAGCATGGATAAACGTATTAGCTAGAAAAGACGACATCAAAAAGCTATGTGATACATTAAGTGAGAAATATTGCTAAGCAATTGAAATAAAGAGTTCTGTAAAAAAGCAAAAATGAAAAAAATAGTTTACAACAAAGAAATATTTGTAATAGAAAACTTCCTTTCTAAAGAAGAATGTAAGGCTTTAATAGAAAAAAGTGAGCAAATAGCTTATGAAGAAGCTAAAGTACGAATGGGAGGAAATAGACAATCTATTTTAAAAGGAGTTAGAAACAACGATAGAATTCTTTACACAGATGAAAGCTTAGCAAAAGAATTGTTTCAAAGAGCCAAACCATTTTTAATTAATGAAGTTGGAATTTATGAGTTACATAGTCTAAATGAAATGTTTCGTTTTTACAAATACAGTCCAGGACAACGATTTAAAATGCACAGAGACGGAAGTTTTAAAAGAAATGAAAAAGAAGAGAGTTTTTTCACTTTTCTAATCTATCTAAACGAAGAATTTGAAGGTGGAGCAACCGAATTTGAAGATTTGTTTACCATCCAACCTAAAACTGGTGATTTATTGGTTTTTTATCATCCATATAGACATGAAGGAAGAATAATAGAAAGTGGTTACAAATATGCATTGAGAAGTGATATTATGTATCGAAAGGAATAAGATATAAAATGAAAACAATATTCAGATCTCCAGAAAGTATAGAAGATAGAGATAAAAGCAAGAAAGCCATTTTTTTAGCTGGTTCCATTGAAATGGATAAAGCCGTGAATTGGCAAAAAAGAGGCGAAGAAGTATTGTCAGAAAAATATGTTATTTTCAATCCTAGAAGAGCATCTTGGAATACCAGTTGGGAACAATCCATAGACAATCCTCAGTTTAAAGAACAAGTACTTGGGAATTAAATGCACTAGAAGAAGCAGATATCATAATTATGTTTTTTGCAAATAATACAAAATCACCCATTTCACTATTAGAATTAGGCTTATTTGCTCATTCTGGAAAAATGAAAGTTGTAGTCGAAAAAGGATTTTGGAGAAAAGGAAATATAGATATTGTTTGTGAAAGATATGGTATTGAACAATATGATTCTTTGGATATCTTATTAGAAAAATTAAAAAGAGAGTAAAATGAAACTAACCATACACGGATATTCAACAGCCTTATTTGCTACTTGGTATTTTATTGAAGAACTAGGAATTCTCTTCGACGCTGGTGACGGATTAGCATCGGGTTTGATGGGCAAATGTGGAAAAATTAAAAACATATTTATTTCGCATGCCGATAGAGATCACCTTACTGGATTGTTACAGTATAACCAACTATTCTCAATTCATCAACCAAAGATATATTATCCAAAGGATGCACAGTCGTTTCCGTTTTTAAATCAATTTTTTACCAATTTCGATCCACATGCTAAAGGAACAACTTGGCAAGCCATTGATAAAAATCAAATAATTGAGGTAAAAGAAAAAATTAGTGTAGAAGCTATAGAAAACGAACATGTTGAAACTAAAAACGGAATGATAAAGAGTTTGAGTTATAAAATTTGGGAAACCAAAAAGAAATTAAAACCCGAGTTCAATACTTTAGAACCAACCCAATTAAGAACCTTACGACAAGAAAAAGGGGATGATTTTGTTTTGGAAGAACTAAAAACGAATATATTGTCCTATTCAGGAGACACACCAGTAGTGGATTATAAACGTTATGACAATTCTAAAATATTGATACACGAAGCAACATTTTTAACAAAAGCAGAAACCAATACTAAAGAAGAAAAAAACAATCACAGTTCACTTGAAGAAGTTATGGAAATGGTAAGCAATTGTACTATTGAACAACTCATTTTGGGTCACTTCTCTTCTCGTTATCACACAGAAGAAATTGATTTAAAAATTAAAGAATTGGTAAAGCAATATACTATCAAAATTCCAGTATTTCGTTTACCAATTGGAAAAGTAAGCAAAGATGTTTTAAACGGGAATCCCATCAATTAAAGCACTTGAGGAGTGATAAATATGAAAGAGATAAAATACACAAAAGGAGATGCAACTGTACCTCAAGCAAAAGGAATAAAAATTATAGCTCATATATGTAATAATCTTGGAGGTTGGGGAAAAGGATTTGTTTTAGCTATTTCAAAAAAATGGGAAACACCAGAAATAGCCTATCGTAAATGGCATAGAGAACGAGCTACTAACAATTTTGAATTGGGAAACATTCAAATGGTGGAAACAGATCAATTCATCTATGTGTGCAATATGATTGCGCAACAAGGAATGAAAACAGGAAGCAATGGAGTTCCAATTAGATATGAAGCTTTAGAAAAATGTTTAGAAAAACTAGCTATTGAAGCTAAATCATTAAATGCCTCTATTCACATGCCAAGAATTGGTTGCGGATTAGCAGGAGGAAAATGGGAAATGGTAGAACCAATCATTTTTGAAACTCTTTCTAAAAACGATATTGAAGTTACAGTTTATGATTTTTAAGGATGACAATTAAAGCAACACAAGGAGACCTAACAAAAACAACCGTTGACGCAATCGTAAACGCAGCCAATACTTCATTACTAGGTGGTGGTGGAGTCGATGGAGCCATTCATAGAGCTGGTGGGAAAGCTATTTTAGAAGAATGTGTAGCGATTCGGAATAAGCAAGGAGGTTGCGCAGTGGGTAAAGCCGTTATCACAACAGCTGGAAATTTGCCTTCAAAATATGTCATTCACACCGTTGGTCCTGTTTGGAATGGTGATAAAGAAGAGAAAAAACAGTTGTTGGCTAGTTGTTATAACAATTGCTTACAACTAGCCGAAAAGCACCAATTAAAATCAATCGCTTTTCCAAATATAAGTACAGGAATTTATCGCTTCCCTAAAAATGAAGCAGCGAAAATTGCCATAGAAACAGTAAAGCAATTTCCAGTAGAAAGTATAGAAGAAATAACCTTTGTCTGTTTTGATGAAGAAAATTACAAGTTGTATGAACAACTTTTATAAAAAATAAAAACAAAAATAATTATATGAATCCATTACTATTAACCGACGGTTACAAAGTAGATCACAGAAGACAATATCCAAACGGAACAACCTTAGTGTATTCCAATTGGACACCAAGAAAATCAAGAATTGAAGGCATTGATGAGGTCGTTTTCTTCGGTTTGCAATATTTTATTAAAAAATACATATTAGAAGACTTTCAAACGCATTTTTTTGGTAAAACCAAAGAAGAAGTAGCTAAAAAATATGCACGTAGAATCAATAATTATTTGGGCGAAAATCAAGTGGGGATTCAACATATTGAAGATTTACATGATTTAGGGTATATCCCAATGGTATTCAAAGCTTTGCCAGAAGGCGTTTCAGTACCTATTCGTACACCCATGTTTACCATGTACAATACAAAATCAGAATTCTTTTGGTTGACCAATTATTTTGAAACCTTGTTATCAGCAGTAGTTTGGATGCCTTGTAATTCGGCAACCATTGCGAAACAATATCGAAAAGTATTAGATAAGTATGCTCATGAAACATCTTCGATTACCGAATTTGTAGATTGGCAAGCACACGATTTCTCTATGAGAGGAATGGCAGGAATTGAAGCAGCCGTAATTTCAGCAGCCGGACATTTATTAAGCTTCACAGGAACTGATACAATTCCAGCGATTGATTTTCTAGAAGAATATTACAATGCCAATTCAGATATCCAACTAATTGGTGGTTCAGTTGCAGCAACCGAACATTCCGTAATGTGTATGGGAACAACCGAAGGAGAATACGATACGTTCAAAAGATTAATTTGTGAAGTTTATCCAAAAGGAATTGTTTCTATCGTTTCCGATACTTGGGATTTATGGAAAGTATTAACGGATTATTTACCAAGATTAAAAGAAGAAATAGTAAGCAGAGAAGGAAAAGTAGTGATACGACCTGATAGTGGTGACCCAATTTTAATTTTGTGCGGTAATCCAAACGGAAAAACGGAACAAGAACGAAAAGGAGTGGTAGAATTGCTTTGGGATACTTTTGGAGGCACAACAAACGCAAAAGGCTACAAAGAGTTAATTCCTCAAATTGGAGCCATTTATGGAGACAGTATTACGATTGATAGAGCAACTCAAATTTGTGAAGAGTTAAAGAAAAAAGGATTTGCGTCAACCAATGTAGTTTTAGGAATTGGCTCGTTTACGTATCAATACAACACCCGTGATACTTTTGGCTTTGCCATGAAAGCCACTTACGGAGAAGTAAACGGAGAAGGAAGAGCCATCTTCAAAGACCCCATTACAGACGACGGCACCAAAAAATCAGCAAAAGGCTTAATAAAAATCGATTTAATAGACGGAAATTATACCTTAACCGATAATGTTACCTGGAACGAAGAACAACAAGGTGAAATGAAAGAAGTGTTCCGAGATGGAAAATTATTGGTTGATCATGCTTTGGAGGATATTCGTATGAGAGTGAGGTAATTTTATTAGATATTTTACTTCATATTGTCATTTTGATGAAAGGAAAAATCCCACTAAGGTTTAACCTAGTGGGATTTTTTATAATTATAAAATTTCATATTTCTTTATTTAAAGAGCGGAAATAATTACTCTTTGAATAAAATCATTAGTGTTAATAAAAGCGACTTTATTTCTAAATGTTTCTGTTGAAATAGCTTCTCTTAATTTGCCAAAGCATTCGTTAGCAAATGAATTTGTAATAACCTCTACATCTTGAAAATCCAAAAAAACTTTATCGTTTACTTCAATTTTCTCCTGTATAGATAAGCGTATCTTGGCTCCCAAATCTCTGGTTCCTAAGCTTGTCGCTATTTTGTTAAATTGAATTGTTTGTGACATTTTGTTTTTCTTTAGTTTGACGCAAATATACGCAAAATTTAATAAACTTGTTAATAACTTTTTCTTTAATTACTATTTCCAAACATCATATCAAATAAGTGTTCTTTTTGATCATAATGTCTACTTGTAAATAGTTTGTAATCTACATCTACATTTGTATTAATTCTTAGATAAATACAAGTACCTTGCCAATAATTTATATCTACAATTTTTGAAGTATGATTGTTAACGTCTAATTTTTTACTACCTGAAATGACACTTAACCAACCTTTGTTTTCACTTGTAAATAATGAAGTAGCATACAACCCATGCCCTTGACCCTTTCCATTTGTAATTCCACTTTCAATACATTTTATTATTGCTTCTTCTTCGGTAAAATTGTATCTTTCATTTAATGCTTTATGAATACCAATTCCATAATCAGCAACCATTAATCGTATTTGATTAAGGTTTCCAAAATATTGAGCAACAACCCATCCTTGTCTTTCTTTAGAATGATTTAAAATGTTATCTAAAATCTCATTTAAACAATAATCAAGTCCAGTAAAAACATCATCATTTATAAATGTAGTCTTTTTAAGTACTTTCATTATTCTGCTTTGAACCTCAATTTGATTTTCAGAGTTGTAGTTTTGTATTTCTAGAAAACTGTCATCATTATTTATATAGACTTTTGGTAAATCAATTTTTAGATTTTCAAAAAAGTTAATTTTTAATAAATACTGAAAAATAGCTGTTGATTTATCCATTTTAATTTTACCATGTACTTCAATTCCTTTGTTTTCAATATACTTTATGCTACAAAGTAATAAAAGAGCATAATCTGGATAAAGAAAGTTACAATTACTAAAGTCAATAATGAGATTTGTTTTTGGGTTTTTAATGTAAAAATTAATCAAATCATTGCAAACTTCTAAAGTATTCTCATGAGAAATTGCAATATATTCAACTTTTAAGATATAATCAATCATATTAAGCACTATAATTTAGAAAATACAATATACAAAGTTTTATGAAATAAATTAAATATAAATTCTACGTTAAAATTCTTATGTATTCCTACTTCTTATAAAATAAATTATGCTCCACATATTCCCAAACCTTATTAGGTAACATAGGCACTACATTTTTATTGTTTTTGATGCTATTTCTAATAAAAGTAGAGGACAATTCAATCACTGGAGCACCTATTCTATGAATTTTAGGATGATTTAATACTGAACTTGATTCAGTATCTTTTGTATTTTCCTCTGTAGTGTTAGAATTTAATCTCGGATAAACATAAATGTCATGATTTTGAAGAATCACTTCATAGTTTTTCCATTTGTGTAGCGAATTCAAATTGTCTTCACCCATAATTAAAGAAAACTCGTAATTGGGATATTTCTCTTGTAAATGAACTAAAGTATGCACTGTATAATTAGGTTGTGGTAATTTAAATTCAATATCAGAAGGTTGAATGTTGGTATAGTCTTCTGTGGCCAAATGTACCATGTGCAACGATGGTAATCATCAAGTAAAGTGTTTTTCTTCTTATGAGGATTATGAGGTGTCACCACCATCCAAACTTGATCCAAATCAGAATGCTCAGTCCATATGATTGGCAATAATTAAATGACCAATGTGAATAGGGTTAAAAGTGCCTAAAGTATAATCCGATTTCATTTTGCTAGTGATTAGTGATTAGTGAAGAGTGAATAGTCATTAGCGCTTGGTCATTAGTTTTTAAGTGTTCTGGAAAATGCGTTTATCATTTTCGATTCTTCTGAAATAAGTGATAGGATTTCGTTATATAGCTCAATATTAGTAATGAATTCTAGTTCTTTAGCAATAATAAGTTGGGTTTCTAATTCATATAAAGAGCCTCTAGCAATATCAAGAAAATGACTAAAAGATTTATCGGTATTTCTACCATACCCTTCACTTATATTTGATGGAATAGAAACAGAAGCCCTTTTTATTTGGCTAGTTAAAGCATATATTTCTTCTTGAGGAAAGGTTTTGACTAGTTGGTAAACTCTAACTACAAGAATGATTCCTTTTTGCCAAATCAATAAGTCTTTATAAGAATTTATTTTTCCCATTTTGTAAACTATTTATTACTATTAAATTTTTTACTAATTACTAATCACTAATCACTAATCACTAATCACTAATCACTAATCACTAATCACTTTTTCCCAATAAACTCCTTCACCAACTGATAAGCTTCTTCTTTAGCTATATCTAAATCGTAATTCTTAATGATTTTATCAAATTGAGGAGCAGTGGCTAATTCTACAGAGGCTTTGGCAATACGCATATTGATCTTGTCTTCACTTTCAGTAGAGCGTAATTTCAATCTGCGTTTTAATTCGTCAACACTGGGTGGTTTTACAAAAACGGCTAAGGTTTCTTCAGGAAATTTATGTTTAATTCGCAAACCACCTACAACATCAATATCAAAAATTACATGTTTGCCTAAAGCCCAAATGCGTTCTACTTCCGATTTTAAAGTACCATAGAAATTATTGGTATAGACTTCTTCCCATTCAATAAAATCTTCGTTTTTAATATGTTGTTTAAATTTTTCCCAAGAAATAAAATAGTAATCAGTTCCATCAATTTCTTGTCCTCTAGGTTCGCGAGTAGCACAGGAAATGGAGAATTCTAAATTTAATTCCTTCTTTCCTAATAAGTACCGTACTATTGTTGTTTTACCTGATCCAGATGGAGCCGAAAACACAAATAATTTTCCTTTTTTTGTTGGTGCTGAATTCATTTTAGTATAGTTGTGTTGTAGTCTATTCTCTTTGTTCTATTCTCTTTGTTCTTCTACAAAACATTCAAAACCTGTTCTTTAATCTTTTCTAATTCATCTTTCATCATCACTACTAATTTTTGCATTTCAGCATGATTCGATTTGGAACCCATAGTGTTAATTTCTCTTCCCATTTCTTGTGTAATGAATCCTAATTTTCGACCATTAGCTTCATTCCCATTCAACGTTTCTAAGAAATAATCCAAATGATTGTTCAAACGCACTTTTTCTTCCGTGATGTCTAATTTTTCTAAATAATAAATCAATTCTTGTTCGAATCGATTTTCATCCACAGTTACTTTTAGTTCATCGATAGCCGTTTGTAAACGTTCTTTGATATTTTTTACACGTTCTGGATCCAAAACTAAGGCTTGATCCATATAGGAACGGATATTAGCAATACGCAATTGGAACTCTTTTTCTAATGATTTTCCTTCGTCTTTTCTAAACGTTTGAATGTTTTCTAAAGCTTCATTTACAACAACAACAATTTCTGCCCATTCATTTTCATCAATTTCATCGCGCTCAGTTTTTAGAGCATCAGGCATTCTTACAGCCATTTTCATTAATTCAGTAGCATCTGCTTCTGGTAAAATCGCTCTCATTTGGTTAATGTAGGCTTTTATAATTGGAGCATTCACTTTTGATGAGGTTTCTTCACCTGTAACTTCAATAAATAAGGAAAAGTCCACTTTACCACGTTCTAATTTTTGCGAAATGTCATTTCGTAAACCTAATTCCATTTCTCTATAAACAGAAGGCATTCGCATGTTCAAATCCAACCCTTTACTGTTTAACGATTTTATTTCAACATTAATTTTTTTGTTTGGCAATTGCTTAGTCGCTTTACCAAAACCAGTCATCGATAATATCATATACTAATTTAAAAAGAATTCAAAGATAAGAAATAGTGATTAGTGACAAGTAAAAAGTGATTAGTTATTTAGAAATTAGACTAATTACTCTTTACTAATTACTTTCTTTTGGGTCACCAAATAAACTCCGATGAAAATCAAAACAGCAGAAATAAATTTAATACTATTTACCTCGTCTTTTCCTAAACTCACGGCAAAAATGGTAGCAAATAATGGTTGCAAGTAAATAAAGACAGAAAGTGTAGTAGGTTTTAACTCTTTCATTGCCATAAGATTTATTAAATAAGCAAGAAAAGTAGTAAATAAAACGACAAACCCTATGTTGTAATAAATATTAGTTGGAATGGTTTCCCAACTAATTGCATTAAATTCTCCAATAGCAAAAGGAAAAGTAAACAACAGCCCAAAAGTATAAATCCACTTTATAAAAGTAAAGGCATGATATTTTGAAATCAATTTTTTAATAATAATCAAATAAACGGCATAAGAAGAAGCATTTACAAAAACTAAAAAATTACCAAAACCTGCATTTGGACTACTTTCAATGTCTTTTCCATATAAAATTAAAATGGAAGTTCCCGTTAACCCAATTAAAATACCAATGACTTTTTTGGTTTTAATACGTTCTTTCAACAAGATAGCTGATAAAATTAAAACTACAATGGGAGCACTAACCATAATTACCGAAGCACTTATTGGTGAGGTATAACTCAATCCTTTGAAAAAAGCCAATTGGTTAATGGTTACTCCAAATAAAGAGGCTAAAATAATGGTTGGAAAATCTTTTAAAGCTATTTTTTCCTTTGGACCAAAAAAAGTCAAACCCCAAAATAAAATCGTTGCTCCAATTACTCTTATTAAAATAAAGGCATAAGGTTGCACATAAGTAGGCATCACGTCTTTTGCAATGGTGAAGTTAACGCCATAAATTAAAGCCACAAAGGTTGCTCCAAGTAAGGCAAATGTTCTTCTACTCATTAGCTCAATACTTGTATTACTTCATTTACCACTTTTTGGCTATTGCCAATATAAATTTTTCCATCAATAACAAAAACAGGGCGACTTAAAAAGGTATAATGCTCTAAGATTAAATTTTTGTAATCTTCATCGGTTAAGTTTTTATTTTTTAAATCACGCTCTTTGTATAATTGTGCTCTTTTACTAAATAAGGCTTCATAACTTCCAGTTAAAGATTTCATTTCAGCAACAATTTCTTCAGTTAAAGGTTCTTGTCTAATGTCATGATAGACTAATTCAGCATTTGTAGGTAATGACTTTATTATTTTTTTACATGTACTGCATGAAGCTAAGTAAAAGATGGTGTTTTTCATGGTTTTTTACAAAAGTACGAATTAAGAATTATATCTTAATTGGGCTATAAAAACAAAAATTACCAATACATGATTTTATTCACATATTGGTAATCTTAAATATAGGTAATAAATTTATAGAACAGCTGTTATTTCACCATTCTCTATTGCTTTTTCAATGTTCCCATCGATTACTTTATGAGTACCAAAAAACTTATTTCCGTTTTCAAGTTCGAAAGTTACAATTGTTCCTGATTTATTTTCTTTAGCAATTTTTATAACCTTTATTCTCTTTCCTACTAGAGATTCATAATTTGGAAAACCACCTTTTTTCATAATAAAATTTGATTTTGGAAATAAAGATGATTGTAAGAACTTCCAGATTTTGCATTTATTACATAAATTTTTCCAATAGTTTCATTTTGAGTATTTTCTTGTCCGTAACTTAGAAAAAAACAAAATAGAAACATCAATTTCGAGAGGTAAATTAGTTTTTTCATAATGATAAGATTTAGAAATCAATACTATGAATTTTCATCAACATAAAAATACTAATTATATTGGCTGTTTTTAGTTAAAAAAATATTAATTTCATAAAATGAACATGTTAAAACACGATTTTCATAAATTATAACATTTAATTTTACTTATTCTTATCTTCGTATGAAATAAAATAAACATGGAAACAACTTTTAGAATCACTGCTAATGTGAGAAACCAATTTTTAAATTTTATTAATAATTATACACTGGAGCAATTAAATACAATTCCAAAAGGTTTTAGTAACAATCTAATTTGGAATATTGGACATTGTTTAGCAATCCAACAAGCATTGGTTTATAAATTATCAGGTTTGCCTATGAATGTTTCTGATGAATTTATAGAGACTTATAGAAACGGATCAATACCTACTTGTAAAACAACTCAAGAAGAAGTAGATTATATTAAAAGCATATTGTATTCTTCATTTGAAAAGATACAAGAAGATTTTTCAAAAAATAGTTTCATAAATTTTAATGAATTCACTACAAAAAGTACAGGTTTTACTATTCAAAATGTAAAGCAAGCAATTGAATTTAATAATTGGCATGAAGGAGTTCATTTAGGCATTATGCTCCAAATTAGAAAATTTTTATAAAACTTTGAATCAAATAAACAATGAAATTCAACACTAAAATAATACATGGTGGTCAGCATCCTGAAAAAACAACAGGAGCAGTTATGCCTCCAATATTTCAAACATCAACTTTTGTGCAAACCTCTCCAGGAAAACCTATTGGTGATTATGATTATGCAAGATCGGCAAATCCCACAAGAACTGCTTTAGAAGAGTCACTTGCCAGTATAGAAAATGGAGTAAGAGGCTTAGCATTTGCATCAGGTTTAGCAGCTATAGATGCAGTAATGAAAATTTTAAAACCTGGAGATGAGGTTATTGCTACTGATGATTTATATGGTGGAACCTATAGAATGTTTACTAGATTTTATGAAGATTTTGGAATCAAATTTCATTATGTTGATATGACTAATTTGGAAAAGTTGGAATCATTAATTAATTCTAATACAAAATTAATTTGGGTAGAAACCCCAACGAATCCTTTAATGAAATTAGTAGATATTATTGAAATAGCTAAGATTACTAAGAAAAATGAACTTCTTTTAGCAGTAGATAATACATTTGCAACCCCTTATTTACAAAAACCGTTAGATTTAGGAGCTGATATTGTAATGCATTCGGCAACTAAATATCTAGGTGGACATTCTGATGTTATTGCAGGTGCTTTAGTTGTAAAAGAGGAAGAACTAGGAAAAAAATTACACTTTGCACAATTCGCGACAGGAGGAATATTGGGTCCAATGGATAGTTTTTTAGTGCTAAGAGGAATTAAAACCTTGCATTTAAGGATGCAACGTCATTGTGAAAATGGAATAAAAGTAGCTGAATTTTTAAATAATCATTCTGTTGTAAAAACAGTTTATTATCCAGGATTAGAAAGTCATCCAAATCATAGTATTGCTAAAAAACAAATGATTGGTGGTTATGGAGGAATGGTAAGTTTTACTTTCAAATCAGAAAAAAAAGAAGATGCTGTAAAATTTTTAGAAAAAATAAAAGTATTCACTTTAGCAGAATCTTTAGGAGGAGTAGAATCTTTGGCCAATTATCCAGTATTAATGACTCATGCTTCAGTTCCAGCAGAAAAAAGAACCGAAATAGGTATTACAGACGATTTAGTTAGACTAAGTGTTGGTATAGAAGATATAGATGATCTAATAGCCGATTTAGAACAAGCACTTATGTCCTAATAGATTAATATAATTAAACAAAAATGCGTTGAATTGTAAACTCAAGGCATTTTAATATAATGCTTTTTATAATTCAAACTACTAATATAAGTAATAAATATAACCAAAATTGAACCATGCATTCCAATCATTAGCTTTGTTTTCTTCATACAGAGCAGGATTTTTCGTAATCCATCAACCCAATCAGAAAAATAATATTGCCATCTCAATTCAACAAAAACATCAGATAACATTGAAACTTTATATCTTGTTCCTATACTTGCCACTACTGAAAACGTATTTCCCCCTTCAGACGAATAGCCATCTGGCAAGTAACTTGCATATGTTGTTGCTGGAGTTCCTAATGGTCCTAATTCAGAATAAGTGTTATTACGAAAAAAAGAAAAATGCCCACCAAAACCTACAAAAGGAGCAAATGCACCTTCAGTAGCTGTAAAGTCTCTAATACTCCAAGGATAAAATTCTAATTGCATTCCTATATCAGTCACCTTAGCTTCACCTTTCATAGCTCTTAATTTCAAGCCATCAGGAGAATTTTTATCAGCCCATTTACCAAAATGTTCTAATTTAGTACTATTATAAGATAACTCTGAACGTAGTTTAAAGTGGTCATTGAAATAATTGTCACGCGTGTAACAATTACATTCTGCTTTGTATGCAAAATTTAAGTAATGAACAAGACCTATTGCAAAACCAGTATTTCCTTTATTGGTCTCAAAGTCATTTCTAACACCAAAATCAGACTGTAAAGCTACACCACCAGCAAAAGCTCCTATTTCATGGGAAAAACCACCTTGCGCTATACTATGTAAAGGTCCAAAAACGGTCAATAATAGTAGGTAATTTATTATTTTAGGCATCTTTAAATAAATTTCATTTAATAACAAATATATAAAAAGTAAATCCACCTAAAAATTTTTTCTTGTTTTTTTCTTAATAAAAGCTCAAATAAGAGTATAAAATTAGATTTTTTAAAAAATAATTTCTCATAATTTAATAAAATGTATATTTGTCGCACTAAACGAAAACGTTTTCATTAAAGTAAATTCAAACAAAATTGAAACGTAATTAAATCAAGAAATCATGAAAGAAAGTGTGTCGTCTTTTATTGAAGCAGTAGCTAAAAAAAATCCAAATGAGCCTGAATTTATGCAGGCAGTAAGAGAAGTTGCAGAAACTGTAATTCCTTTTATTGAAGATAATAAAAAGTACCAAAGCAAAATGCTTTTAGAGCGTATTGTTGAGCCTGAAAGAGTGGTCATTTTTCGGGTGGCTTGGTTAGACGATGCTGGAAAAACTCAAGTAAATAGAGGATATAGAATTCAAATGAATTCTGCTATAGGACCTTATAAAGGAGGGTTGCGTTTTCATCCATCTGTAAATTTAAGTATTTTAAAGTTTTTAGCTTTTGAGCAAACTTTTAAAAATAGTTTAACCACATTACCTATGGGTGGTGGAAAAGGGGGTTCTGATTTTGATCCAAAAGGGAAATCAGATAATGAAATTATGAAATTTTGTCAAGCATTTATGACAGAGCTTACAAGACACATTGGTGCTGATACAGATGTCCAGCTGGAGATATTGGTGTTGGTGGAAGAGAAGTCGGTTATATGTTTGGTCAATATAAAAAATTAAAAAATGAGTTTACTGGTGTGTTAACTTGGTAAGGGGATTTCTTTTGGTGGTTCATTAATTGACCAGAAGCTACAGGTTATGGAGATGTGT
>JAAURU010000436.1 GCA_012032075.1 Flavobacterium sp. | reverse complement strand
GGCCTTTTGAGCTTCTGTCATACCTTGTTGTTTCATCGCATCTTCGATCATTTTATTGATCTCTGATTGTGATGGCGCTGGTTGCTGTGCAATGTTGGTCAGCGAAATTGACAAGAGTGATATAACGATAAATAAACGGGACATATCATTTTTTTTGATAAATGGTTTTTAATTCATTGACCTATTTTACCGGGCTGGCAGAGGCAGCGATGCAAAAAGAAGGATGCGATGTTTCATACTAAAACCTATTTATCTGTAATTGTAATTGGTTGAGGGGTAAACAAAACCATCGGTAGCGCCGGTCATTTTACTTTTTGTGTTGCTTAAAACCCCGTTTGGAATATTAAATTGAATGGTTTTGGTGCCCATGGTTGAATGAAGATTGCCGTACTGGTCTTTAAATTCAAGGGTAATAGTTACCCCTTCAATTTTCCAGGCATCAGTAAAAAAATTAGGATAGTAATAGATCACAAACCGCAAGCCTTTGTTTTGAAGGTTGGTAAGTGTAAATACATCACTTGGTGTATTTTGAAACCGCTGCAGCGGAATTTCGTTTGTTGCGTTTATTTTTAGTTCTCCTCTGCCCGACTGATCCTGTTGTGTGTATAGTTCTTTACCTTCACCCCAAATGCCATTATTTTCCTGGAGATACAGCAGGAACCCGGAAGGCGATTCTTTATTATCATTGCCCGTTGTAATGCGTATCCTTGCTGAGGTTAGTGAATAAACAGATGCTGCAGGAGGTGTTTGTGCCGGTGTGGGTTTTGCCTGCCCCGGTTCGGGTTTCTTTTTTATTATCCCGGACCGGTTTATTTGAGAGTGAGCCGACATGAAGGTCAGGACGATTGCTGATGTAACCAGAATTGTCTTTTTCATACGTGTAGTTTTATTTTATAAAAATGGAATTGTATTGAAAAGAATAGAAATAAAGTTTCGGTTTCCAAAAATGAAGACTTGAACGCTATTGTTATAATTCAATATTTATTCCGATTAACTAATTATACCCTTTTTAGATACTTTAATTGTCTCATTTCTAACTTAAAATTATTCGTAAATAAAGTTGAAATAACACTTATATTGTTTAAAAACCAAATAAGACAAAATGTTTTTTATCATCCAATTTTGGAAATTGTTAAATGTATTTGCCAAAAACACCTATTAAAAAACAGGTATTTTTACCCTTTTTTTCCAAAGAAATATGAAATAATTTTGTACAACAAACAAAACAACACTTTTAAGGGTTTACTTATCTCCATAAAAGAAGAAATATGAAAAAATTACCTTATTATTATTCATTACTTGTATTGGAGTGATACAATCATTTTCAAATACAAAAGAAAATAGCAATTCATTATCAAATATTTTTCAAGCTTGTAATTTAATATTAGACACACAAGCTTCCAACTTAACTGTTGAGTGTGATGGAAATGGAAATATTGCACAACTAAATAATTGGTTAAATACAAGAGGTAATGCATTTGCTATAAGTAGTTGTAATGCTCCAATAACTTGGACTCATAATTTTACTCAATTAACACCGCTTTGTGGAAATACTGGATTTGCTACAGTAACTTTCACTGCTACAGATAATAGAGGCAATAGAGTTCAAACAATAGCTACATTTACTATTGAAGATAATTTAGCACCATCAATAGTAGGATTCCCATCTACAATTTCAAATAATCAACCTTCATGTGTAGGTACAACTGCTTTTAAATTTTGCATCTTTCAATGAAGTTAGTGGAGATGGTAATAATAATACTTATTTACAAGGTGAAGTATTCAGATTCAGTAATGTTGCTCCTAATGTTGATGCTTTAGTAAGAATTAACCAAATTGTTAATGCTAGAATTCCAGTTTTAGATGATAACACGGTAGGTCCATCTGGTTTTAAACCTCAAACCGCATTTACTAATCTACCAGCTGGTCAAAGTGCTTATGTAGAATACCAAATAGATTTTGTTATTCAAAACACAAACACTCCAACACAGATAGCCCAGTTTTATGCTAATTTTAATGATATTGATGGGAATAATAATTTTTCTGAACAAAACTGGACAGATATTAATTCTAGTTATACATTAAATAATCCAACTGACTTAACCATAACTAGTCAAGGACCTTGGTTAATTGCTACAGGTGGTTCAAACGAATATCCCGGAGTAACGAATGCTTACCCACAATCTAACATTTCTACACTTAATAATAATACTTCTTCTTTCAAGTTTAGAGTTGGTATTCTTTCTAAAAACGGAACGGTTTCATCTGGTGGAAGACAACATAATGTTGAATTTGCTTGTTTAGCAACCTATACAAATCCGCAAAATATAGTTAATGAAATTACTATTGAATGTAACCAATTGAATGCACCAGAAATACTTACCGCTGTTGATCAATGTGGAACTGCTACAGTTACTTTTAATGAAGTTAGAACAAATGGAAATTGTCCAAATAGATATACATTGAGAAGAACTTGGACTGCAACAGATGCTTGTGGAAATACTATTTCTAGAGTATTAATTATTAATGTAAGGGATACAACTCCTCCAACATTTACCGCTCCACCAAATATTACTTTACAATGTAATCAAAATCCAAATAATTTAAACTTAACGGGAGATGTTACAGATGAAAATGATAATTGTAGTACTAATTTACAAGCTAACTATACTGATACTGTTGTCCAAAACACTTGTAATAGAATTATTACACGTGTCTGGACTTTGTCAGATGAATGCGGAAATACTACATCACATTCTCAAACTATTACCGTTCAAGATACTACAGCACCAACATTCGTACAAACAATTCCTGCAAATGTAACGGTTGAATGTAACGCAATTCCTGCTCCTGCAACCATAACAGCTACTGATGCTTGTGATACCAATCCAATTGTGGTTACTTTGACAGAAACTACAACAGCTGGAAGTTGTCCGTCTAATTATGTAATTACTAGAACTTGGAGAGCAATTGACCGTTGTGGTAACCTAGCAACAGCTTCGCAAACTATTACGGTTCAAGATACTACAGCACCAACATTCGTACAAACAATTCCTGCAAATGTAACGGTTGAATGTAACGCAATTCCTGCTCCTGCAACCATAACAGCTACTGATGCTTGTGATACCAATCCAATTGTGG
>JAAURU010000435.1 GCA_012032075.1 Flavobacterium sp. | reverse complement strand
AATCCATTCTAATTACAGGAGCTACGGCTCATATTGGAAATGGTAAAGTAATCGAAAACAGTTTAATTTCTATTAAAGAAGGAAAAATTGCTATGATTACAAATGGAAAAGATATAAAACCAGAAAAACACGACATTTATATCGATGCAACTAATAAACACATTTATCCAGGATTTATTGCAGCCAATGCAACCTTAGGTTTAGTAGAGATAGATGCCGTAAAAGCAACAGATGACGAAAGTGAAATAGGACAAATGAACCCACATATTAGAAGTGCTATTGCTTACAATGCCGAATCAGGTTTAGTAGAAGCAGCACGTCCAAGTGGTGTTTTAGTTGCACAAGTTGCTCCAAGAGGAGGAAGAATTTCAGGAACTTCTTCTGTAATGCAATTAGATGCTTGGAATTGGGAAGATGCTTTAGTAAAAGAAAATGACGGAGTGCATTTGAATTGGCCATCAAGCTTTAAACGTTCGGGTTGGTGGGCAGAACCAGGAGGAATTGAAGCCAACAAAGACTACGATAAACAAGTAACCGAAGTACAAGATTTCTTTACCAATGCAAAAGCCTATTTAACAGCTAATGTGGCGTTAAGAGACATTCCTTATGAAGCAATGAAAGGTTTAGAAACTGGAGAAAAACAACTTTTTGTACATGTTGAAGGTGAAAAAGAAATTGTAGATGCTATTTTGTTCAAAAAGAAAAACAACATTAGTAAAATGACGCTTGTAGGTGGTTATTATGCGTTTAAAAATATTCCTTTATTGAAAGAAAATAATGTTTCCATTTTATTAAGAAGAGTGCATGATTTACCTTTATTAGAAGATGAAGATGTTAACTTACCATACAAAAACGCAAAAACATTAGCAGATTCAGGAATTCTTGTTGGATTACAAAATGAAGGAGACATGGAAAGAATGCAAATAAGAAATCTTCCTTTTTATGCTGGTACTTGTGTTGCTTGGGGAATGGATAAAGAACAAGCTTTACAATTAGTAACTTCAAACACTGCAAAAATCTTAGGAATTGACGCGAATTATGGAACATTAGAAACAGGTAAAAGCGCTACCTTATTCATTTCAGATGGAGACGCTCTAGACATGAGAACAAATAAAGTTAGCGATGCTTTTATCGATGGTCGTAAAATAAGCTTAGATAGCCATCACATAGAATTATACAATAGATACAAAGATAAATTTGAATCTCAGAGTAAAGAATAGATTCTACTAATTAAAAAATACAGATTCCACTAATTCACACAGATTAATTTGTGCAAATTAGTGGAATTTGTGTTTATTTTTTATATAATAAATTACCTTTGCAGAAATAATATAGGTTAATACTGCTAAGAGTTAAATATGAAACAAATAACTTCCGTTCAAAACCCTTACATAAAAGCATTAGTTCAATTGCAAGAAAAAGCAAAACTTCGCAAACAAACAAGTACTTTTCTTATTGAAGGAAAACGCGAAATTGAATTAGCTCTAAAAGGAGGTTATAAAATGGAAACAATTCTATTTTTATCCGAAATAATTTCAGAAAAAGAACTTACTACTCTTATAAAGTCAAGCAATTCTGAAAAAATAGAAAATTTCAAAAGAGGTTTACCAAAAAATTAGCCTATAGAGATACACTGAAGGCATTTTTGGCTGTAGCCCAATCAAAATCTTTACAATTATCTGATTTAAAACTAACAAAAAACCCTTTAATTTTAGTCGCAGAAGCAATTGAAAAACCAGGAAACATAGGAGCGTTACTTCGCACTGCAGATGCAGCTAATATTGATGCAGTAATTATTGCCAATCCAAAAAGTGATATGTTCAATCCAAATATCATTCGTTCTAGTGTGGGTTGTTTATTTACAAGACAAATTGCAACTGCAACTTCAGAAGAAGTTATTGCCTATTTTAAAGAAAACAACATCGCTATTTATAGTGCTACTTTACAAGATTCAACAACTTATCATTCGCAAGACTATACTACTCCAACTGCCTTAGTAGTAGGAACAGAAGCAACAGGTTTAACCGAAATTTGGAGAACACAAAGTACAAAAACATTATTATTCCCATGCAAGGAGAAATCGATTCAATGAATGTTTCTGTAGCAGCTGCCATTTTATTATTTGAAGCCAAAAGGCAAAGAGGTTTTTAACTTCAACTTCAAAAATCAATGTCACTCTGTCCCGAAAGCTTTCGGAATGTCGAAGAGAACTTCAACCACAAAAAACAATTTTAAAGTTTTCCCAAATTTCTTTAATATGTGTTTCAAATGTTCAAATGTGTTCTCCATATTATTATCTCTATTCTCCCTTTTCTAATTTCTGATTTCTGATTTCTAAATTCCCTTGCACAATCCATAACTTTGTTATAAATTTATGTGTTATAAAAATTGCCCCTATGACCGAAATTGATATAGAAGCTGAAAACAAAGCTATTGCTCAAGAATATAAAGAATTATTGCGCATTAGTTATCAAACACTTACTACAGAAGATAAAAAACTAATTCGAAAAGCTTTTGATGTAGCAGTAGAAGCGCATCAAGACCAACGTCGAAAATCAGGAGAAGCTTATATATTCCATCCTATCGCAGTCGCTAAAATTGTAGCCTCAGAAATCGGTCTAGGTGCCACAGCCATTGCAGCGGCATTGATGCATGATGTTGTTGAAGACACAGAGATCACCATCGACGATATTCAAAAATTATTCAATCCCAAAGTAGCCCAACTGGTCGAAGGACTAACTAAAATTTCGCAAGTCAAAAAAGACATGAATATTTCCATGCAGGCGGAAAATTTTAGAAAAATGTTGCTCACACTCAATGATGATGTACGGGTTATTATCATCAAACTTGCCGACCGACTCCACAATATGCAAACCATGGATTCGATGGTCGAATACAAACAAGTCAAAATCGCTTCTGAAACCTTATATATATATGCGCCACTCGCCCATCGTTTAGGATTATACAATATCAAAACAAAATTGGAAGATTTAGGGTTAAAATATACAGAACCCGCTATTTACAATGATATTGTTAGTAAAATAAAGGAAACCAAAGAAGAGCAAGACCAATATATTAAAAACATATCGGATGTGCTTAAAAAATCACTCGATGAAGAAGGCATTGAATATATTATCAAAGGTCGTCCCAAA